>CAIWTA010000083.1 GCA_903915465.1 uncultured Bacteroidales bacterium
ATAACTCTTTATAACTGCCTGACTATCATTGCTATTTTTTTCTCGCAGATCAACGCTGATCAAAATGCAAATTTCCGCAGAAAAGAAAACAGACACAATTTCTGTGAGAATCAGCGATCTTATCTGCGAGAATCAGCGAGAACATTTTTGTTATTTATTTTGAAGTTCCTACAATTTCCTTGAGGTGGGGCACTCTGCGAGAAATATTTATTAAAAAAAATATCCAACAAGTAAATATATGCAAAACGTTCTGATCACTGGTGCGAGCGGTTTTATTGGTAGTTTCCTGGTGGAGGAAGGACTGAAACGGAATTTTCGGGTTTATGCCGGAATCCGCAAGTCGAGTTCAAGGGAATATCTTCAGGATCCAGCGATCCAATTCATTGAATTCGATTTTTCCTCTGTCGAGAAAATCATGACGACACTTGAAGAATCCAAAAAGAACAATATCCGGTTCCAATACATAATCCATAATGCCGGATTGACCAAGGCCAAGAGAAAAGAGGATTTTTTTCGGGTGAATTTTCAAAATACGAAAAATTTTATTGAAGCGCTTCAGCAGACTGGAATGGTGCCTGAAAAATTCATTTACATCAGCAGCCTTGCCGCTTATGGTCCCGGAGATCCTGTTTCTATGCAACCGGTGATGCTTTCACATACTCCTAAACCCATCGAATTATATGGAAAAAGCAAATTGGAAGCAGAAAAATTCATTACTTCACTGACAGAATTTCCATGGATAATTATGCGTCCCACTGGTGTTTATGGTCCAAGGGAAAAGGATTATTACATTTTTTTCAAGACCATGAATAGTGGAGTAGAAACCTATATCGGTTCAAAGAAACAGGTTCTGACCTTCATTTATGTGAAAGATCTTGTAAGGGTTATATTTGACGCGTCGTCATCAGCAATCATAAGAAAATCCTATTTTGTTTCAGATGGTAAGGAGTATGACACGCAGACATTCGCTGAAATTACCAAGCGGATTCTACGGAAAAAGACATTGAGGATTACGGTTCCTTCCGGCATTGTTAAACAAATTGCTTTCGGCTTAGAGAAATTGTACAGTATCTGGGGATCGATCCCTACTTTGAACACAGATAAATTTAACGTTCTCAGCAGTGTAAACTGGCGATGCGAAACGGAGCCATTACAAAGGGACTTTAACTTTCTTGCTGAATATGATCTGGAAAAAGGAGTAAAAGAAACCATTGATTGGTATAAGAAGGAAAAATGGCTTTGAGGTAAACATACAATATCTATAAAAAAAAGAAGGCTGCCTTACGACAGCCTTCTTTTTTGAAATTAAGTTCGGGGTTGTTTTTACTTTACTTCCCAAAACAGTTTGGTCGTCATCTGGTCACCACCGACACCTACTGCAGCAGCAGCGGCTGTAGCATTGGTCCCATTCACGGTAAATTCCTGTTGCGGATAGGTCATGCGCCAGGGAATAGTAGTGATAGTAACCAACGGGATGAAAGTTATCATGCTCCCATCTGCATTCACGCTTGTATTTTCGCCTGGAAGAAGAAGCATTTTTGGTTGAAGAGTTCTTCTGTACTCTGCCCATGCCTGGTAAGCCTGATTAAAAAAGGCAAGGTATTTCTGGGTGAGAACGGTTTCTTCGTTGGCTGCAGGAAGTGCTGCTAAATATGCATCCCTTGCAGCATCAATATCGGCAGCCCATGCGGCATCCCTGCCTTCGAATTTAACACTGAGATCTCTCCAGTAATCGATGGATGCAGTAACACCATTCACATAGTGGGTCTGGTCCCAGTTGTTCAATTCCGAAAGCATAAACTCCACTTCGGCATATTCCATATATACCGGGCTGAATTTTGGATTCAGAATAACAGGAGCATAAGTCGGATCGTATGCAGCATTGCCATAATAGCTCGGAGCTATCTTCTTCGCCCAATATGCCTGGGTTTGTCCTTCAGTCATGCCATAAGGAATTCCAAAGTATTTTCCTGAGCCGGCAGCCCGGTCTCTTGTATAAATTTGTAATCTTGGATCGATCAGACCAAAGAATGGATTAGTTTTACCATTTAGAGTATCATTCACACCTTTCAGGATGTTGATGAATGGCTTGGCAACGGTAAAGTCGTTGCGGGCGCTTGTCCACCATGCATCGTAGAGAGGAGAATTTGTAGCTCCTCCGCCAACATACTCAAATGCAGCATTGTCGCCATTGGAGGTCATAAATTCGATGCCTTCTTCTGCAACAAGTGCTTGTGCAGCAACCTGGTGGTCGAAATTTGACATACGCATGGCAACACGCAGGCGAAGAGAGTTACCAAACTTCTTCCACCTTGCCATATCTCCGCCGAAGATCACATCGCCCGAAGTAAATCCAACGCCATGAACATCGATCATATCAACGGCATCCTTGAGTTCTTTCTGGAAAGTGGCATAGATATCCTTCAGCTTATCATACTTGGGTGAGGGAATCGGATTCGTAGGATCATCTCCCTTGAATGCTTCAGAGTAGGGGATGTCTCCCCAGGTATCAGCCATCATCTGCATAGCCCATACTTTCAGGATTGTAGCCACAGCAATCTGGTTATTGTTGTCTCCGCACAGAGCGGCTGTAGCTTTTGTAGCCGGATCAGTATTAAGACTGATGATTTTTACCAGATATTTTACATCATGGTAAATCTGACGCCAGTATTGATTATTCACATTCTGACGGATGGCATAACGATCCTCAGAAGGGTAGTTGCGCTGGACCCAATACTGGGCATAGAGCATACTCTGACGGCCGCCCCACCATTCATCATAAATGTCATCGCAAAGACCTTTCATAGAGGCAGTCAGCAATGTAGGAGTCGTAACTTCTGCGGGCAGATTGGGATTTTCATTGATCTTATCAAAGTTTTTGGTACATCCAATCATGAATAGCACCAAAAACAACCCGAATGATATTCTTATAATTGTTTTCATAGTTTGTTCCTCTCAAGATTAAAAGTTAAAGCCAACATTGAAACCAAAGGTCCTCAGCGATGGTAATCCGGCGCCTTCAATACCCTGGACGTTGCCGGAGCTTGTGTTCTGTTCAGGATCGATACCCTTCATAGCTGTGTTGAACGTAGCCAGATTTCTGCCAAACAAACCGATTTTCAGGTTCTTGATCGGGCCTGTGAGTTTTGCAGGGATCGTATAGGATAGGGTAACTTCTCTCAATTTAATATAGCTTGCATCGAGTACATTCTGTGCTGCAGGGCCATTGTAATGATCGGTTGTCCAGGTATAAGCATCAATATTTTTTGAATTGACACCTGAAACCTGTGCACTTCCATCAGCATTGTAGAGGATATTACCTTTGGCATCAACTTTTGCTACTGTGGCATCGATCACAACACCGTTTTCACGCATGTCGCCTTCGGCAGATGCAGCAAGTATACCTGTGTACGTACCCCACATCTTTGTGGTGGAAAAGAACTTTCCGCCCTGTTGAATGTCAAATAAAATGCTCAGGTCGAAGCCAAAGATTTTGAATTCGTTGCCGATACCCATATTCCAATCAGGAAGTACGCTACCCAGTGATTTTATGGCTGATTTCAGGTAACGACCGGTTGATTCATATAGGCCAGTCTCAGTATTTAGTGCGACACCAACAACTTTGTTACCGTTTTCATCATAGATGAAATCGCTGCCCATGATCTGTCCATATTCCTTACCGACTTCAGCGTTAACCGTCACGAGAAAAGGAGCAGTACCCAACTGCAGGTTATCAATCCCAGGATAAAGTTCAACAACCTTATTGGTGTTTTTTGCAAAGTTAGCTGTGATGGTCCATTCGAAGTTTTTGTTCTTTAGGCGAATAGGTACTGCTGAGAGGAACAACTCAACTCCTTTGTTCGTGATCAAACCGGCATTTAATACCTGGAAGGAGTATCCGGAAGCGCCGGAAACAGCAACAGGAATGATCTGGTTCTTGGAATCTTTACTATAATATGTGAAATCAAATCCAAGACGGTTATCAAAGAATTTCAATTCTGCACCAACCTCCCATGACTTTGTCATTTCCGGTTTCAACGATGCGTTGTTCAGTGTAGTTGGTAGTGAAAAAAGGGCATACGGAGGGAAGTGGTAAGGATAGCCATTAACATCCAGCATAAAGGAATAGTTCAGAGATGTCCGGTAAGGGTCTGTATCGTTACCTACCTGTGCCCAGCTGCCTCTCACTTTTGCAAGTGTCAGCCATTTGGCTTTTTTAACAGCTGGCAATTCGGAGATTAACCAACTTAATGATACGGAAGGGTAGAGGTATGAATTCTCGTTTTTGGGCAGTGTAGATGACCAGTCGTTACGTAAAGTAACATCTAAGTACACCATGCTTCTCCATCCAAGTGATGCGCTTCCGTAAAGCGAATTGATCCGTTTCCAGCTCTTGTAATCAGAGGCAACGTTTGTAAGGGAGTTGCTGACTGTGTAAAGTTCCGGAATGATCAGGCCACCAACAGTGGAAGCAGAGTTTAATTTGTAATTCCGGTCCATCATATTACCTCCAAAGGTGGCATTCAGACGCCAATCCTTGGCAAAGGTTTTGTCAACGAGGAACAGGAATTCTGCATTCATTTCAGAGTTCGTACGAACCTGCTCCTGATAATAGGATTGCGAAGCGGAACCTATGGCAACACGTTGTTGGGTACGGAATACGTAGTTATCAAGGTTTACTTTACCCTGTGCTTTCAGCCAGCTGGTGATCTGCCAGGAAAGGCCTACATTACCATAGTAACGATCTCTTTTGTCATTCTGATAGTTCATGTTACGATCCCAGTAAGGGTTGTTTGAGTATGCAGGTGTAGCATCATCCATAGAGGTTCGGTTCCAGGAACGTTGGGTTCCATCCGGGTTGATGTAATTGTTCTGTTGAATATTCATGTCTAATTGGCGTTGTCCCCATTGATTGAAACGTTCAACAGGGTTCACATCACCATAACCGGTTTCGGGACGTCCCTTGGTTTTATTGGAGAGGTAGTTAATGCTTGCAAATGCTTTGATGTCTTTAGTAAGGTTTGCACTTGCATTCAAATTCACCGTATATCTGTCTAAGGTAGACAGTGGCATGTAACCTGATGAATTGAAAGTCCCTAATGCCAGGCGAAACTGAGCGACATCGCTACCCCCGGTGAAAGCAACGTTGTTTGTCCAGCCAATACCTGTCTGGAAGAAATCTTTCACATCATGTGCAGGAGCCTTCCATTCAATGGATTTGCCATAATTTTCGGTATCCCAGGCGTCAAAACTGTTCCAGGGACGATAATAGAGTGGCTGATTGGCATACTGGGTTCCTGAGAGGTCAATTCCGTAATTTTCAAGGTATTTACCGGAAGTAGTGCTATATGCCGGGCCAAAGCTTTCGTCAACCCCATAATCCATTCCGAGGTCAAACGATTGATATGAAC
This sequence comes from uncultured Bacteroidales bacterium, assembly GCA_903915465.1. Lineage (GTDB taxonomy): Bacteria > Bacteroidota > Bacteroidia > Bacteroidales > FEN-979 > FEN-979. Next base: position 5,412 of record CAIWTA010000083.1, read on the forward strand.
CATCAGCTGCGGGAACTTTATAGTAACCTGAGTTGTCGTCATATGTTTTTATTTCCCAGTTTTGATTGGCACCACCATCAATGCCGCCGTTCCCTCCACCATATTTGGTCTGGTATTCGGGGAGATAGGCAATCTGCTCGAAACTCAAACCTGTACTGAATTCAACACCAATGGTTTTTCCTTTTTGCACTACTCCTTTTTTTGTGGTAATGAGGATAACGCCGTTGGCAGCGCGTGAACCGTAAAGAGCAGCAGCATTTGCACCTTTCAGAACGGAGATCGAAGCAATGTCGTCGGGATTGATATCCTGAGCCATGTTGCCATAATCATAACCACCTGCTCCACGGGCTGTATTCACGGTGTTAAAATCGCTGTTGTCGATGATGGTTCCATCGATGATGTACATAGGTTGGTTGTTACCTGAGATGGAGTTGATACCGCGGATCAGAACACGGGATGAACCGCCCATGTTTCCTGATGCGGATGTAACCTGAACACCGGCAATCCTGCCTGATAGCTGATTGATCACGTTGGCAGAACCATCGGTTTGAAGAGCGTCACCTTTGATGTCCTGAACGGAATACCCAAGGGCTTTCTTTTCACGCGTCACACCAAGTGCAGTGACAACAACTCCTTCCAACTCCTGAATACTTGGTTCAAGAGAAATATTAACTACATTGTCGGTTCCCAGTTCAACTTCCTGGGTCTTCATCCCAACAAACGAAAACAATATCTTATTCTTTTCGCTGGGGATTGTGAGTGTGTACTTCCCGTTGACGTCTGTAATTATACCAACGGATGTGCCTTTAACGAGAACGGTGGCGCCAGGAATCGGAGATTTGTCTTCCGAACTCGTCACAGTACCGGAAATCGTTCTCTGAGCATTGGCAGCCTGCATCCCTATGAAAAGCATAAGGGCAAGAAAAATCGTAAATTTTCTCATAATGGTTAATTTTAGTTAGTAAAAGAATTAATTACTTTATTTTAATAGGTAATATCAAAAGACATTAACCAATGCCCTTCGATACATTATATATTGGAGTTGTGTTTGCAGTTTGCCCACTAACCCATGCAAGGTAGAATATTTTTTTATTGAAAGTCAAGACAAAAATTATTAATATTAACTAATTGTTAACAAAGATTTAACATAATGATAACGTATGGAAGTTGCAGATTATGAGCTAAATGGGATGATAGCATACACAAACTATATGCTTTTCTCACAATCCCTGCTGGTTTTATTTCACAAATCAAAGAAAACTTATGTGGGAGATGTTATTAAAATCACAAAGGAAAAGAGGTGTTCGTATGAAATGAAAATTAAATCAGAAATGATTTTTACCTCAACCTTTTATAGAAAATCCCGAATAATATTATCAATACAATATAAACTGCGGTAGTCAGGAAGGAGATCTTTGTTTGAAATAACTGATATGCGGTAATGATTAAGCCTGAAACGGCAAAAATAATGTACCCCTTACGCTTCATCTGCCATAGCAATACCGTTCCGGTTAGGGATGTTGCATGAAGAAGAAACCCGCCAAGTATAAAGGCGAGCATCTTTGTCCGGGATTCCATGTTTTCGGGTGTATATTTATTTACCACCTCAGTAATCCAACCTGAATAGAACAATGCCAGAAAGAACAGGATTGAAATAAATCCGAATAAGACGAAGGAAAACAGACATATCAAAGTTAACAAGAACGGGCGTTTGGTCATTGGCTGCCTGGGTTCTTCGATTTTTTGTGCAGGTTCCTCCATAGGATCAGGACATTGATTTCAGGTTCATGGAATAGAGGAGAATAAAAACTCCTGCCAAAAGGATATCCATCACACCGGGGCCAGGGAGTTTGAAAAAGTACATTGGAGCGATAACCAAAAGGATCTGTGATACAGTATAGATGTGAAAGCCCAATTTCCTGAGTTGCCACATGAGTAAAGCACCGGTAATGGCACCGGCATAGATCAGGGCAGAAGCAGCAAAAAAAATGGAAGGTCCCTCAATAAGCATCTCCATTTCTGGAATATTAAAGCTCTTGACTAAGCTTGCCGCAACAATTTTAAAAGCATCAAAAAAGAAGAAAATGACAAGGCTTGATATTACGTTCATTCCACTTCCCACAAAGGTGAGAATACAGATTACCGTCAGCAATCCCGGTCGCTGTAGTTTGGTTTCCTGAAGAGGTGTTTGTTGCAGTTCTTCCATTTTCTAAGGTACGATAAGCAAACAGATGAATTATTCAAGACTACCCACCAGTTTCTCAACTTCTTTGAGAATTTCGCAGGACTTGACGAGTTCTTTCATGGCATTATGATCAGGGTATAGCGGGCGATCGACTTCAAGAAAATCGACATGTTTTCTGACCACTTCTTTTGCTTTGGTCACACCATTGCCAAATTTATATTCCCTGAAATCCAAGGCCTGTGCAGCAGCCATCAATTCTATACCCAGTATTCCATAAGCATTGTCAAGGATCTGGAAATTTTTTAAGGCGGTGTTCATTCCCATCGAAACAAAGTCCTCCTGATCCGCTGCAGCGGGAATAGATTGAATGCAGGCCGGTGCGGAAAGGATGCGTTGTTCAACAATCTGCATATCTGCAGTGTATTGGCTCAACATAAGTCCACTGAACATTCCGGCGCCTTTGGTGAGAAAAGCCGGCAATCCTACACTGAGGGCAGGATTATTTAATCGATTCATTCTTCTTTCAGACATTACACTAACCATTGTAACGACCATTCCTGCCATATCCATTGGAACAGATACAGGTGATCCCTGGAAATTTGCCCCGGAAAGCTGAAGGTTCTCTTCCGGGAAGAAAATTGGATTATCTCCAACGCCATTCAATTCAATTTCAACCTGTGAACGTGCATAAGCCAATGCATCATGAGCTGCACCAATGACCTGGGGTGTTGAACGCATCGAATAAGCATCCTGAACTTTGCATTTCACTTTGCCTTCAACCAAATCACCACCGGTAACACATTTCAGGATCGCAGCTGCACTTCTGATGGCACCTTTAAATCCACGAATTTCGTGCAGTTTCGGGCTGTACGGTCTCATATTTGCCTTCATGGCCTCGAGCGACATAGATGCAGCAATTTCAGCCTGTTTCAACCAGTTGTTTGCATCAAAAAGAAAAAGTGCACTCATCGCGGTCAATACATTGGAACCGTTGATTGTTGCCAGGCCATCACGGGCTTGCAGCCCTGGTACAGGAATACCCGCAAGATCCAAAGCTTGTTTCCCTGTATACCGCTTCCCCTGATAATAGGCTTCACCTTCTCCCATCATAAGTAGTGCGATTTGTGACATCGGAGCGAGATCTCCACACGCACCAACTGAACCTTTCTGACAAACTACTGGTGTAACACCCATATTGAGCATATCCACCAATGTTTGAGTGATTTCCAATCTTGAACCTGAATTTCCATGTGCATGCACATTGATGCGCCCCAGCATGGCCCCGCGCACCCAGTCAATAGGCATCGGGTCTCCTATGCCAGCAGCATGATTGTACACTAAATATTTTTGAAAATCCTTCACCTGATCATCATTCAGCACAACTTCTGAAAATTCGCCAATACCGGTATTGACGCCATACATAATCTCGTGCGCTTCAATTTTCTTTTCCAGCATCGCTCTGCAAACATTTATCCGTTTGATGGCCTGAGGGTCCAATTCGACTTTTTCGTTGTGTCTTGCGACATTCACAACATCTTCAATCTTCAGTCCGGCTCCTTTAATTATCAGTGTCATAATGTTAAGTTTGTTAAAATTTGAATATTTTGGTTATCAATGCGAATCCATGGTGTGTTTTCTATGAATATCAGGCTCTTTCACTGAGTGTCACTGAGTAGACACAGAGAACCACAGAGTTTAAAATATATACCTTTTTCTTCACATTATTTTTGTTTTTATTTTCTCTGTGCCGTCTCTGTGCAACTCTGTGTAATAATCAAATGGCTTCAAAGTAGTAAAACATTTTTCAGTTCTTCAAAACTAACAGCTTTCTGCTCCCCGGATTTCATGTCCTTCAAAGTGATTGAGCCGCTTTCCATTTCATCTTTACCCACAAGTGCTACAAATGGGATGTTCTTTCTATTGGCATATTCCATCTGCTTCTTCAGCTTTGCGTTTTCAGGATAGAATTCGGCAGGAATAGCTGAAGCACGAAGGGTTGAAAGCAGGGAAATGCAGTATTTTTCTTCCTCAGTTCCGAAATTTATGAAAAGAATTTTTGTTGTGGACTGAAGGACTTCAGGGAATAATCCACATTCATTCATGATGTCATAGATCCGGTCGGCGCCAAAAGAAATTCCTACTCCGGAAACATTTGGCAACCCGAAAATCCCTGTGAGGTCGTCGTATCTGCCCCCGCCACCCACACTTCCGATAGAGCTTTCCAAAGGTTTTACTTCGATGATGGTTCCTGTATAATAATTCAATCCGCGGGCAAGCCGGATATCAAAATCAAATTTATTATGCAGCTCAAGTCCTTTGAGATATTCAATTAAATATGAGATCTCTTCAAGGCCTTTCCTTCCGGTTTCTGAATGAATGAAATATGCATTAAGGAAATCAATTTTGTCGCAGATTGTACTATCCAACGTTATTACAGGGATAATTTTATCGATGGCTTTATCCGGAAGGCCTCTTTGCTGTAGTTCTTCCTTCACCTTCTCCAGCCCGATTTTCTCCAGCTTGTCTATTGCCATGGTAATATCAGAAAGTTTCTCTGCAGCGTCAATGCTTTCTGCAATTCCGTAAAGGATTTTCCTGTTATTGATCAGGATTTTTACAGGAATTTGCAATTGAGCAAAAATCTGGTCAGTGATCTGAACCAATTCAACTTCATTGTAAAGCGAATCAGAGCCGATCACATCCACATCGCATTGGAAAAATTCACGGTAACGGCCTTTCTGCGGCCGGTCTGCCCGCCACACAGGCTGAATCTGATAACGCTTAAAGGGAAATGTAATCTCGTTCTGATGTTGAACAACGAACCTGGCAAAAGGAACCGTAAGATCATACCGGAGTCCTTTTTCAGAGATCAGCGGAGCGATATCTTTTGAATTCTCAGTAGTGATACCGGATTGCTTTATTTCGGATAAAAAATCCCCTGAATTTAAAATCCGGAAGAGCAATTTATCTCCTTCTTCCCCGTATTTCCCCAGCAAAGTAGAAAGGTTTTCCATTGCCGGGGTTTCAATTGGCTGAAAGCCAAAAAGCTGGAATGTTTTCCTGATCTTGTCAAAAATATAGTTTCTCCGGACCATTTCAAGAGGCGAAAAATCACGTGTTCCTTTAGGAATAGAGGGTTTTTGAACAGACATTCAGGAAATTTTGTGCAAAGATAACATTAAGAATAAATACTTCTGAACCAAAATATAAGACTGGTTATTATTTACGACTGACATGATTTACGATTTTCGATTGAAAGTATTGATTTCCGATTTACAAGTTTTTCTTTCGAGGGAAAAGTTATGATTTGGCTCAAATCCAATCGACAAATTAATCGTAACTCGTAAATCGTCCAATCGTAAATCGGGTTTGTACAATCTTTATATAAAAAGTTTACAAGTCAATAATATTAGTCAGCCTTCAACTTTTTATACCGGATGCGGTGAAGCGTGTCTTCTCCCAGCCGTTTCTTTCGATTTTCTTCATATTCAGAATAACTTCCTTCGAAAAAATAAACCTGGGATTCGCCTTCAAATGCAAGGATATGAGTTGCAACACGGTCCAGAAACCACCTGTCATGAGAAATTATGACTGCACAACCTGCAAAATTTTCAAGGCCTTCTTCAAGGGCACGAAGTGTATTGACGTCGATATCGTTGGTGGGCTCATCAAGGAGCAGAACATTTGCTTCTTCTTTCAGTGTCAGTGCAAGATGTAAACGGTTCCGTTCTCCTCCTGATAACACCCCGCATTTCTTTTCCTGGTCGGCACCGCTAAAATTAAAGCGCGCAACATAGGCTCTGGCATTCATCATTTTTCCGCCAATGGAAATGATCTCCGCCATGTTTGAGATGACCTGGTAAACGGTTTTTTCAGGATCAATAGCTGCATGACTCTGGTCAACATAACCGATCTTTACGGTTTCCCCGACACTAAAGGTTCCCTCGTTGGGTTTTTCATTGCCAATAATCAGCCGGAACAATGTGGTTTTTCCGGCACCATTCGGGCCGATTACCCCAACAATCCCTGCAGGGGGTAAGGAAAAATTAAGATTTTCAAATAAAAGTTTCTCATCAAATGACTTTGAAACATTAATGACTTCAATAACCTTTGTTCCCAGCCGTGGGCCATTGGGAATGAATAATTCCAGTCGTTCTTCTTTCTGTTTTACATCTTCACTGAGCATCCGTTCATAATTGGCTAATCTGGCTTTCCCTTTTGCCTGCCGTGCCTTTGGGGACATACGAACCCATTCCAGCTCCCTTTCCAGAGTCTTCCGGCGTTTGCTTTCTGATTTCTCTTCCATCAGAAGTCGTTGGGATTTTTGTTCCAGCCATGAAGTATAGTTTCCCTGCCAGGGAATTCCTTCTCCACGGTCCAGCTCGAGAATCCAACCAGCAACATTATCTAAGAAGTAACGGTCATGGGTTATTGCGATGACAGTTCCTTTATAAAGTTTTAAATGTTGTTCAAGCCATTGAACTGACTCTGTATCTAAGTGATTGGTAGGTTCATCCAGCAAGAGAATGTCGGGTTCCCGCAGAAGAAGCCGGCATAATGCCACACGTCTCCTTTCTCCTCCTGAAAGAATATCAACAGGCCGCTCACCCTCCGGGCATTGTAAAGCGTCCATCGCCCTTTGTAAGCGGCTGTCAAGGTCCCAGGCATTGGCATGGTCAAGCAATTCAGTGAGTTCTCCCTGGCGCTGGATAAGTTTATCCATTTCCGCATCTGTCAAAGGTTCTCCGAATTTTAAATTAACCTCATCGTATTCTCTCAAGAGGTCAACAGTTTCCTGAACGCCTTCACGAATAATATCTATTACTGTTTTGGAATTATCCAAAATTGGATCCTGTTCAAGATAACCTACACTATATCCGGGAGAGAACACTACATTTCCCTGAAAGGATTTTTCTATTCCTCCGATGATTTTAAGCAAAGTAGATTTACCGGACCCGTTCAAACCAATTATACCGATCTTGGCACCATAAAAAAATGAGAGATAAATATCCTTGAGAACCTGTTTATGTGGCGGAAATGTCTTGGAGACATTCACCATTGAAAAAATAATTTTACGGTCTTCGGCCATTGTCGGATAATTTTATGTCTTCGAAATAAGCGCTTCTATCTTCTCTGATTCCTTTTCCCAGTTAAAGTTATGAAGTACAAAGTCATATCCATTCCGGGCGATTTTTCTTGCCAATTCGGGATCTTTCAGCAGCATTAGAATATGTTTTGCATATTCTTCAGGAGTTTCGGCAACGAGAATTTCAACATTTTCTTTTGCCCGAAGAGCTTGGTTTGCAAGCGGTGACGTGATACAGGGTATTTGCATTGCCATTGCTTCAAGCAGCTTGTTTTGTAAACCGGTTCCGATTTGCATCGGGGCAATGAAGATCTTCGCGCATGCGTAACATTCCCGCATATCTTGAACCCAGCCAGATACATCAATATGTTCGGATTTCAGAACAGAAACCCTAAGGTGCGGATTTGCCCCGGCAATGAGTAATGTCAAGTCAGGCTTTTTCTGTAAAACTTTTGGAAGAATCTTCGCAGCGAGAAATTCTGCTGCATTAATATTGGGCGGATATCCCATATTTCCCGTGAATACCAGGTCATACTCTTTCTCCCGGTCCAGCGGTTTAAAAAATAAAGAATCCACACCATTCCGGACAACCACAATTTTTTCTTTCTCCGGGTGAGGAATCAAATCGCGGTCGGGAGCAGAAATAATAATCTTGTTATCGAACAAGTCGAAAGCTTCATTTTCATATTTCAGGAGACGCTGGTATTCTATTTTGAGGAAAGGTTTGATATAAAAAGGAGAAGTGGAAAGCCTGCGTTCAATACCTTTTGAAAATACATCCTGGTAGTCTAATGTTTTTGGGATAGGACTGTTTCTAACATATTCAGCGACCCGGACAAGCTGGCAGAAGATATGATCAGGTTTGTGAAATTCCAGAATTGCCTCGATTTTTTTAGCCGTTGCTTTGTTATAGAAGTAACCTACCTGGAATGGTTTATCTGTGAAAACTGTTTTAAAAAGATTGAAGAAAATAACAGACTTGGAGATGGGTATGACATATACAGATTTTGCATATTGCGACAACACTTTCACAGCGTCTTCATGTAAAACATCATCATTCAACGCGCATAAGATCACCTCATGATGCATAGAAAGTTGTTTCAGGTGATTGTATGCCCGCAATTTATCCCCCTTTTCGGTGGGATAAGGAACGCGGGGTAAAAGAAAAAACACTTTCATGAACGACAGTTAAGGAAAGCAAAAGTAGAAAAAACTAAGATTGAGTTCCTGGTTTTTCATAAAAACCAAGCAATTTCTCTATAAGATCTTTTTGCTGGTATTCATTTTCCACAAGTTTTCGGGCATTTTCACCAATCTGTTGGCAAAGATTTCGATTTTCAACAACTTTTGAGATAGAATCAATAAAATCAGAAGGTGTATCAGCAAGGAAAATATTTTTTTCATGGGTACAATGAATACCTTCTGCTCCAATTGAAGTGGAAATGATTGTCTTGTTAGCAGCCATTCCTTCAATGATCTTTATCCGGATCCCGCTACCGGATAAAAGCGGAACAATCATGATTCCCTTTGAATGCATGAATTTCAGTGAATCCTCGACTTCCCCAACGACAATAACATTTGGATAGTTTTTGTTTACCAACCATTCAGGAATATGACGACCGGCAATGTAATAATGCAATGCAGGAAACTTCAGGTTTACCTGGGGCCAAACTTTCTCAAGGAACCAGGAAATCCCTTCTATATTTGGATTCCAGTCCATAGAACCGATGGAAAATAACGATGGAAATTCGAATTCTGAAAGAGGATCTGGAAATCTTGACAAGTCAATACCAAAAGGAATAGTGATAACCTGATTGACCGAGGTTCTTCTTTCGTCAGTTCCTGTGGGTTTTGACATACTTCCTGATATTTCTTGTCTACTGGCAAGAACAGTCCTGAAAATTTGTGCATCATTTTCAGTTATGGCAACAATGCCATCAAATTTGTTTATCACGGAAAACTCATACTTTTTCAGCGTTCGGGATAAATGATTGAGATAAAATCTTTTAAAAGGATTCCTGGTGTTTTTTGCGATTCTTTCCCAGATGATATGTTCAACATTATGTGCCCGTAAAATCGCTTTTGCATTTGAAAATTTCCTCACAGTATCGAGGTAAGGGCTCATGTATAGCATTTCAAACTGGATGATGTCAAATTTTTCCTTCTGTAGAATCTCAGTCAATCTGGATTTAAAACTCCCGGAAATGAAACGCTCCACGTGATAGGACCGGGAAGTGAATAAGTTAAGTAAAGCGGGGAAAGGTTTAATCCGCAAATCTATCTGAACGAATTCGATACCGGTTCTGGCTTTATAATCATCGGGAATGGATGAGATTGCTACTGAATATTTATTTGAATTTACTGCGAGAACCTTTACCCGATGCCCTGCATGAATAACTCCTTCTATCATCATGTTCATGGCAATAGGTCCACCTTCTCTGGCTGGATATGGTGATTTGTTACAAAGAAAGAGAATGTTCATGATTTTTCAGAAGTGGGAAAACGGAAGATCTTGTTAAAAAATTTAATCCAGGCTTCAATATCAAGGAGAGAAGCGTCAACAGTAGCTTTGTAAGTGAGAAATACCCCAATAGGAAGCAATACAGCAGGAGCGATCCAGATGCCCTGATAAGCCGGAAGAACACCTTCAGCTGCATATTTTTCACCGGTAAGTGAAAGTACCCAGAAAAGGATAAAAAAGACAGTGGAAATAACTGCCGGCATTCCGAGGCCTCCTTTTCTGATGATGGCACCAAGCGGCGCTCCAATAAAAAACAGCAGAAAGCAGGCGATGGAAAATGTTATTTTTTTATGAATGACTATCTGGTGCCTGTAAACTAACTTGTTCAGCGTGTACAAATTCATCTTGTTTTGTTTGAGGTTTTCAAGTACAAAAGAAGCTGTATTCTTAGCAGATTCCAAGATTTTTTGTCGCTCAGCCAGGTTGCAGGCAATCATAATATCAGGTGAAAAGTTGTTTGGGTTCTTGTCTTTCCCGGTGATTTTTTTTAATGAATCTATTTGTGAAAGAAAGTAATAATTATGGATAAAAAGACTGTTGAACTCCCTTTCCTGTTTGTTTAAGTTCTTCCTTATGGAATCTTCGGATCTCTGTAGCTGTGAAATATTCAACATTTCATAGTTGCTCTTGAACAATTTCTCATCGGTTCGTGTTAATTGAAATGCCGACAGATCAAATTTCTGAAACTGTTCGTGGAATTTTGTCCGTTGGAAGGGATGTGTTATCTCTGCATGACGTAAGTCTGTTCGTTCTTCATAATTCGTGCCGTTGTACAGGCGAAAGATAAGGTAACGTTTATCTGGCGTCAATTCCATCTTCCCATATTCAGCTACAGTGAGTGAGTTGTTTCCCTGGTGTTTCGTATGGTCGTAAACCATCACATCGCGGATCGTATTTCCGTCTTCGTCTTTTTGCCCGACCCGGATCACAAATCCTTCAATTCCATTGTAAAATACACCTTCTTTAATGTTGAATGCCAATTTCTTTTCCCGGATATCGTATAGAAGGGAAAGAAATTTCAGGTTAGCTTTCGGTAAGACATTGTTGGCAAAATAAAAGGCAACTCCACTGATAAGTATTGTGACAACAACCAGCGGACGCATGATCCTGCTCAGTGATATACCTGCTGCTTTCATGGCAACCAATTCATAATTTTCTCCCAGGTTTCCAAACATCATAAGAGATGAAAGCAGAATAGCCAAAGGGAGCGCCAGCGGAACAAAAGTGGTTGAGGCGAACAAAAGTAGTTTAACAATAACATACCATTCTAATCCTTTTCCAACAAGATCATCGATGTAAGTCCACAGGAATTGCATAAGCAGGATAAACAAGGCAATAAAAAACGTCATTACCAGCGGACCGAGGTAGGACTTTAGAATGAATGAAGTGAGTTTCCGCATAAAATTCGAAAATACGTTACAAATTTAACTATTCTGAGGAACGGTTTTCATTTCTATCCCATGGTTTTGAATTTAATGTAATTTTGTACCTGCAGTCCGTTTACTTTAACCCTGCAAGCTCATTTGAATTCGTGAACCGGAACAAACCCTTTAATCCTATGCAAATCATTGAAGTAAAAACAAAAAAGGAAATCAAGCAATTTCTGGATGTTCCGCATTCGATTTATAACAATGATCCTTTTTGGGTTTGTCCATTGGATGTAGATACTGAAGCCATTTTTGATCCCGGGAAAAATATTTTTTTTCAAAATGGGGAAGCGACCCGTTGGATTTTGCTCAATGACAGTGGCGAAGCAATTGGCCGGGTTGCTGCTTTTATTAACCGGAATAAGGCCTATAAATATCAGCAACCTACAGGTGGAATGGGCTTTTTTGAATGTGTCGACAACCGGGATGCTGCATATCTTCTTTTTAATACTGCGCGCAACTGGTTAACTGAACGGGGAATGGAGGCCATGGACGGACCCATCAATTTCGGGGAAAATGATGTGAATTGGGGGCTTCTTGTTGAGGGTTTTATGCACCCGGGGATTGGAATGAATTACAATCCGCCTTATTACCAGGATCTTTTTGAATCCTATGGGTTCAAATTTTATTTTGAACAAATTTCCAATCACCTTGACCTGAAAAAGCAATTTCCGGAACGATTCTGGAAAATAGCTGACTGGGTACTAAAAAAACCGGAATTCCAGTTTCGCCAATTTCAATATCAGCAGGCCGGGAAACTTATTCATGACCTGAAAGATGTGTACGATACTGCCTGGGCCTTTCATGAGAGTTTTACTCCATTAAATGAAGATGTCCTGCTTAAAACCCTGAAAAAAACAAAACCCTTTCTTGATGAAGAGATGATCTGGTTTGTTTATCATAATGAGAATCCTGCGGCATTTCTTATTATGTTCCCTGATGTCAACCAGATTTTGAAACACCTGAATGGGAAATTGCATCTTTGGAATAAGTTGAAGTTCCTTTATCTGATGAAGAAAAAGGTCATTACCCGTGCCCGGATCGTGATTATGGGTGTGAAGCCGCAGTTTCAGAGAAACGGGCTTGAATCAGGGATATTCTGGCATCTGAATGAAAAGTTCAAACATAAACCTCAATACACAGAACTGGAATTATCGTGGGTGGGGGATTTTAATCCAAAGATGCAGGCATTACATGAATCAGTAGGCGGAGTGTTCGGAAAACGCCACATTACCTACAGGAAACTTTTTTCTGAAGATAGTGAATATCACCGGTCGGGCATTATTCCTGTAGATACTAAAGAAAAAGCTTTACGGGCTGAAAAGTGAGCGGATTTAAGAAAAAAAAAGCTGCCCTTTTGAGACAGCTTTTTTACTAAAAGAGAAATCGTTATTTCACAATCATTTTGTTGTTGAATTTCTGTTCTCCTACAGTAACTGTGTAAAAATACACGCCGCCGTGAAGCTTTGACCCATCAATGGTGAGAGGATGCTTCCCTGCAGTTAAGGTTCCATAGTTTGTTGATGAAATCAACTGGCCCGCAATATCATATACGCTGATAGCTACATCTGCAGATTTTGCTATAGTCACATCTACTTTCGTAGTCCCGTTGAATGGATTGGGATAGCATGCTGAAGCTTTGACAGAATTTTTAGAAGATTGATCGTTTATTCCTGACCAGATGAAATCACATCCTTTAACATAGTAATAATAAACCGGCTCTATAGCTTGTAATCCTGTTGTATTGATATCGGTTATTACTACTGGAAGTTCAGTATCCGTAAGGCTAAGGTCGATTGCCTCCGGGGATGTGAAATGGAAAAAAGCCAATCCCCAAAGATCCGTGTTTGCAGTGAAATTTGTCGGACTATCAAAAGGTCCGGAATTGGAAATATCACGTGCCCAACCTTTCAGGTCAGGATTGAGGTCATAAGCTTCAGTTCCCCAAAAGATCCAGTCAGAATCAGTCCAGGTACAGAAAATCTTTTGACCATCATTACAGACGGAAGCAGAAAGCCTGTGATCCCAACCCACGTTATTCGGGCTATAAACGTAAGGGGATTTTGTGTATGGTACAGCATCAGCGCTGATACTGTCAATCCAGTTACCTTGCCATACATCACTATCATCCAGGTACAGTTCAACAATGTTGCCGTCCATAATGGTTTGTGTTGAAGATCTCACATAAATGTAACTCAAAGAGTCTAGATCTGCGCTATAACCACCGCGGACGAGACCAAAAATATGGGGTTTGTTGTTTGCATCAACCACCATGCTTGCTTCTTCGAAATAAGGCTTGTAAACAGTAGGATCATATTTGGTCGGAAATATCCAATCAGTAATAGCTGTGAGCGAACTCCAGTCAAAATAGTCAATGATAGTCCATGTAGCACCACCATTGGTTGATTTCCAGACTATTGGGGTTACTGAGGGTTTATTGGCCGGACGATTGTCACCGCCTAACATCAGCAGATACCCTACGCTGCCATCTTTTGACCATGCAGCTTGTGTATAGGATCCATGAAGATAGAGTCCATTATCAGAAGGAGCGGCAACGAGATTGGGTGTAATCTCTCCTTTTGTTGCCCAATCAACTTTATTATCAGTTGAGTTCCAGGTTCCATTCATGTCAAAAAGCTTGCATGTAAGATAAGCCGTCGATCCAGAATTGAGTGTAGTACCAATTGCGCTGACATGGAATTTGCCATCACTTGTTGCGGTTAATCCATTACGCATCAGCTCTAAAAATGTTGGATCAGTGGCAACTTCCTGGTGATCCTGGCCGGTTCCGTCATATTTACCTGAGTGCAGGAACATGGAAGCCCATGTACTGGCTGTTGAAGTTATTGGTCCAACAACAACAGAGTAAGCATTGGTAGTGTCTGTATTTCCTGTAGGGTTATAAATGACTCCACTCGGATACCGGTTACCAAGACCATTGCTCATCGCCATTTTACTGTCAAAAGAAGTGCCACCGTTAACAGAGAGGGAAGTAATGATATCATTTCCTGTTCCGAAAGGAACAATCGTCCCTTTATCATTACCCCGATGGGTAAACAGGATATTGTCCAATTCCTGATTATAAGTAAGGCAAGTCTGGAAACTCAAAAGTCCGCCAAAAATGTTTCTTGCGCCTCCGATAAGGGTTTTTGAGATTACTGAAGGCCCTTTGGATTCTCTCAGAAATGGAGTAGTTGGAACAACATAATTACTGGAGGATTCATTTTCAATGAAACCGGGGGCTAAAACAGGCACGTATTTGCTTGGAACTGCATTCTGCCTCTTTGCCTTTTGGGCTACCGTAGATACTACGATTGCCATAGCAAATAAAAAGAGTAAAAGTTTTCTTGTCATTTTTTTCGTTTTTAAGTGAACATTAAATTGATTTTCTCAATTACCTGAATTTGGAAATTCGTTATTATAAGGCAGTAAAATTAAAAAAATTAAAGACCGATTGAGAATTATTTGCATAAATTTTTATCTCTAATTCTTTATTTGGGGTTTGAATGTTATTTTTCTACGATTACCAATGATTAATAATTTATTGATCATAAGATCTTGTAATTCCCTTTTTCTTTCTTTATTTGGTGGCGAGACCCGCTTGTTGGCCTGAAAACAAAAAAGAAGCTGCCCTTGTTAGACAGCTTCTTTTGTTGGTGAAAGGGAAGTGTTACTTTACAATGATCTTATTAGTGAATTTCTGGTCACCGATACTGATTGTGTAGAAATACACACCACTGTGGAGTCTTGATCCGTCAATTGTGAGTGTATGTGAACCAGTTGAGAGAGATCCATAATTGGTTGATAAAACCATTTGTCCTGTAATGTTGAAAAC
>CAIWTA010000084.1 GCA_903915465.1 uncultured Bacteroidales bacterium
AGCACAACTACTCATCCCGGACAATTCTTGCTGCCCGCCCGATGAACCAAAGCCAAACAGGCGCGGTTTCAGCCACGCCTGCCTTGGGTGTTGGGCAACCCCCTCCCACTCAGGGTACGAGGCGCGCGCGGAAAAAGTTTTCCGGTCCGGGCAAGGTGTTGGTAAAACTCAACGTGCCGTCGCCCGTCGCGGTGTTCGTCTGCAGGGCGATCCATGCGATCGGCGCCGCCAGGTTCGTGGCCCAGTCGAGGGCGTAGTTGCTCCCGGCATTGCCCAGATAGCTCATAACCGACGTGCCTGCACCGATGAAACTCGGCGAAGAGAGGCGGTTGTAGCCCGCCGGCTGTATGGCGATATCCCGCGTCAGAATTTATTTTTTGCTTTTATTATTCCTTTAAAAACGAAATTGATCCTTTCCGGGATAGTCTTCTTCTCTACCATTATGCTGCCATTGTTATCTGTATGGTTCTTTTATAAACTCAAGCTCATCAATTCGTTCATGATGAAAACACGGGAAGAACGAATCTATCCGTTGCTTATCGTGGCCATCTTTTACTACATGACGTATTATCTGCTGAAAAGTTTTCCAATATCGTTTCTTTTCAGTTATTATATGCTGGGGTCTGCATTCCTGGTTATCTGCGCATTTATTGTTTCCTTGTGGAAGAAAATCAGTTTGCATATGATAGGCATTGGAGGATTTCTCGGTGTTTTCCTTGGATTGTCTCTCAAATTGTCATTGGATCTTTCAGCGCTGATCTTTCCTGCTATCCTTCTCTGCGGGATCGTTGGCACGGCCAGGTTAAATGAAAACTCCCACAAGCCATCCGAAATCTATACCGGATTTCTTGCAGGAGTGTCCGTCATGATGTGCATGCTCCTCCTGATCTGATCAGAAAGGCATCAAGGTGAAACCAATTGAAAGCGGGACAATCTCCGGGCCACTGCTCTTCTTGAATATCGAAGAAAGCATATAAAAGGCATTCACATTGAACCACTTGTAACCGATACGTAAAGTCGGGCCATAGGTAAACGATTCAAGATCTTTAATACCCCAGAATTTTACTTTTGTTTTTTCTTTGTAATTGGGAGTCGGCATGAAGCCCGAGGAGATATCTACATTCCCGTTGCCCACATATTTTGTGCTGCTACCAACCAGGAACCCTCCTTTAAACCCAATGCCAACGCTGATCTTACTCTTGCTTTTAAACCGGAATTCGATGGGGATTTCAAGATAGGCGAGAGTCATTTTGCTTCTTTTATAACTCACCGAATCGGGAATTTTTACCAGTTTCGTGGAATCTGATGTCCGGTTTACCAGGAAATTCCCGTAAATATTGTGCGCCGTTAAACCCAGTCCTATGGAAAATCCGAAATTGCTCTTTCCAAAAGGAACGTTATACGTGCCAAATACATTGACCCCCTGGTTAATTGTGCGAGGTTTCACACCTGATGGAAACTTTATCATGACATCGGTAAACATTCCAATGCCAACACTTATTTTCCTTTTTGCCGTTTCGTTTACCACCTGCCCATGTACCTGTGGGAGAATACTGACGAAAAGGAAGAAAAAACCAATCTGAATTATACGTTTCATAGATAATCGTTTGTAAGAAACAAAATTAGAGAATTTTCATATAAGTTAACGGAATGCAATTAACCGAAGTATACATTCCAGTATTTATTTCCAGAGGCAATTGGGATAAATCCCCTTGTTTACTAGTTGTTTCAACTGATTTACCACCTGCTCACGGTCTTCCCGATACGTGACTCCAAACCATTTTCCTTTGCAGGCCAGCACTTTCACAGTAGCTTCTTTCTTTTTGATTAATCCATCTACTACGGAAGGAATATAATATTCAGCCTTGAGATCACCGGCATTTCCGGAAAGAAATTCCCTGAAACCAAGCTCAAGGTAATGGAAAATTGAGGGGGTAAATCCCCAGAAATTCATTGAAACCAAAGTGTCTTCCGGGATGATCGCAGCTGCTTCATGTTCATCTTTATAGACGATACCTTTAGAATTCCTTTCGATTTTGGTCCTTTCAACAATATCCACCAAAAATGAAGCAGCATCGGTTTTGCAAACGCCCCTTGATACAAAACCGTGTTCCGAAAGTGTATTTCCGATATCATATCCCACCATACACCAATCGTTCTTAGTTTCCGGAAGCCCGTCTTTGTAATAGTCCGACAACTCCTGAAAAGCACTCCGGCCATAAAAATCATCGGCATTTATCACGGCAAATGGTTCTTTGATCTTTTCCGCAGCCATCAAAATTGCATGCCCGGTTCCCCAGGGCTTTGTGCGTTCATCTGAAACAGAAAATCCTGCAGGAATTCTGTCAATTTCCTGCAATACGTAATCCACCGTTATCCGGGAATGTAGTTTGCCGATGAAAATTTCTTTGAATTCTTTCTCAATGTTCTCCCTGATAACAAAAACGACTTTCCCAAAACCGGCATGTATGGCATCGTAAACCGAATAATCAATGATGGTTTCTCCGGAAGGGCCAAGGGCGTCTAATTGCTTGAGGCTTCCATACCGGCTTCCGATGCCGGCTGCGAGGATCAGTAAAGTGGGTTTCAAGATTTCAGCTTTTTATAATTAATGACTTGCCAATGCCGCAGCCTGTACCACCATACTGAATAGAAAAAGATGATGATATAGCACGGTATAAGAATTCCGTATGCCTGTTGCGGCGAAAATGTATCAGCCAACCTTCCCCAGATCAGCGGGAGGATTGCACCACCTGCAATTGCCATGATCAGTAATGCAGAGCCGGTTTTTATAAACTTTCCAAGGTCATGAATGACTAATGGCCAGATAGCAGGCCATACCATTGCATTGGCGAAGCCAAGAACAGCCACGAACAATACACTCGTTTTCCCGGATGTAATTAAGATGCAAAGACTGAAAATCAGCCCCAGGATGGAAGACCAGACAAGGGCAATCCGCTGGGATATGACTTTGGGGATCAACAGAATTCCAAGACTGTAACCGGTAACCATTGCGACCAGGGTAAAACTCGTATAAACTTTTGCAGATGAAATATTAATTCCTAAAGAGATCCCGTACCGGATGATGGTATCACCGGCAATCACTTCTGCTCCGACATAGAAGAAAAGCGTCAACACACCCAGTACCAGGTGAGGGAATTCAGAGATGCTTTTAACTCCTTTGAAAGAACCGTCTGCTTCTTCTTCCTTTTCTGCCTCCACTTCCGGTAAAGGTGAAAATCGTATCATCAATCCAAGTAAAACAAGAACGATGCTCATCACCAGATAAGGAATGATGACCCGGTGCGCCAGTCCATCAAGCGCCAATGTCCTTGCCGTTACATCCAGTGTTTTAAGATTTGAAACAAAAGTATCTCCGTCGTTAAGAATAAAATACGCAAGGATAAGCGGTGCAATGGCTCCGGCAAGCTTATTGCAAATACCCATGATGCTGAACCGACGTGCTGCGGTTTCGCGTTTGCCAACAATCGTGATGTAAGGATTTGCCGCCGTTTGTAATAATGCGAGCCCGGTTCCCATGATAAATAAACCAGCCAGAAACAGCCCATAAGTCCGGCTTAAAGCCGCAGGAATGAAAGTGAATGTCCCGGCAGCCATGACAAATAAGCCTATCATCATTCCTCTTTTAAAACCGGTCTTCTTCAGCACCCAGGAAGATGGCAACGCCATAACGGTATAAGAGATATAAAAGGCGAAGGCAACAAACAGCGACTGGAAATTGGTAAGGTCACAGGCTATCTTGAAATAAGGGATAAGTATTCCGTTCAACCATGTGACAAATCCGAAGATAAAAAACAATGACCCGATGATGGAGATAGGAAGAACAGATGATTTCTCGGTATTGAATGCCATGTTGGTTGAAAAAAACGGTTGTTTCCCTATTAGCAGGGTTGACAAAAGTAGATGAATTTTTTTAAACAATTATTTATTCCGGTTCCAGGCTGACATTCAGGCTGCCCGCGAAGGAAAAAACCGCTTTTACCGACTCCCGGGTAATCCGGATATCGTCAAGATCTAAGTTTTTGATATTGCCACTGATTCGAAAAGATTCCATTTTACTGTTGCTCTCCAGGAACGTCTGAAGTTGAGTTCGCGCAGATTTCAACTCTTCACCAACAGGATATTCCAATTTCGACCCGATCGTCTGCAATAAATTATGATGAAAGATCCAGGAAGCAGATTTTAGAAGAAGGTTCCTGGTATGAATATCAAAATTAAGGTCGTTAATCCTGAGTGATGACGTTTCTTTGTCGTAGGACGGCTTTCCTGAAAGGTAGATCGTCCCGTTAAGACTTCCGCTCAGGTTCAGGGCAACCTGCAGTTTGTCTGCATTTCCATAAAGAAATACGTCCATTACTGTGACTTTATATTTCCCTTGTGCGATCTCATATCCGACGAGTTGTTGCCGGGCCAGTTCGTTGAGATGACGAAAAGGAAGATCCAGCATAATACTGACGTGAAAATCATTCTCCAACCGGCTGGTGATCTTAAGATCAGGAAGGCTCTCCTGAACAGTAAATGCAGGTTCAGAGCCATAGAATAATTCACACAATGCTTTGATGCCAATAGATAAGTGCAGAACTCCGGCTGAACTTTGCAGGGGAACCGTCCTGACTTCTGCGGGGGTGATCCTGGCCCATATCGGATAATCTTCTCCAATTTTTATTGGTGTCTGGATATCAATCCAGGTTTTCTGAACAACTTTTTTCAGGTCAAAAGAGGAAACAATTGCTTTGTCAATTTCTGCATTAATTGTTTTCTGATTGGATGAGAGCAACAGATCCGAGATTACAGGAAGAGGAACACTTACCGGACCCAGACGCAGAACGGGTGCGCTCAGCCATTCGTATCCGTCAGAAGTGGTTAAAGTCGAGATTGTCCAGTCATTGTTCAGCGAGATCCTGGTTTTAAATTTCAGCAGAATTTCAGCATTTACTTCTTTTACATCCGAAACAGAGAACCCGAAAGACTCCAGGACAAACCGCTTTTTGATCCAGACAATTACGGGGACACTGTAAGAAAGCTGATTCCCGTCCATCACAAGTGTGATATCATTTTTCTTCCAGGCTCTGACCATGAGGTTGTCGTTGTTATTGTTGTCAAAGCTGGTATCAGCATAAAGGAAACCAACGAGTTGACGGTTTACCAGATGCTCAAGTTTTTTAATATCAATTTCTATCGGGATGTTGATGTTTGAAAAAGGAGGATGAAAATCAGCCGGAAGGTAGGATTCAGGAGGGCGTTCAGGTTTAATGGTCCTGCAGGAGGTGAAAGAACAAAAGAAACATAGAATAAGGCACACCGGGAAAAGCCTGCCGGTTGATTTGTCTTTCATTTTAAGAATAATATGAAGCAAAGATAACGCTCATTAAGGAACTGTGATTCGTTGGATAGCATTTTCATTTCAACAGATTACATCTCAATACAAGTACAATTTACGATTACATGATTTTGGTGAATGCTAAGCGTAAACTTAGCAGTACTCAAAGAAACATGTCTTGCCCTCAGGCCGGACGGCCTCGTCGCCACAAGGCAGCTGTTATTCTTTTTGATTATTGTCCTTTCCATAGCTTATCGATTGAATTATCAAGGATTTTAAAAGGCGGTACCTTTTTTTTGGTACTTTCTTTTGGTGGTTGCAAAAGAAAGAACAGTAAAGGAAGATATTTTTATAAAGAATTGAAATTGTCGTAATGAAATTTTTAACCAGTCTCTAACCTGATTTATTCATGAAAATTCTCTCTGTGGCTCTCTGTGCATTTTCCTCTGTGGTTCTCTGTGAAAGAAAA
>CAIWTA010000085.1 GCA_903915465.1 uncultured Bacteroidales bacterium
CAGTTTCTCTTATCCTCGAAATCCCGTCAGACCTTATAGAAGTAAAAGATGTCTATCTGAAAGGCAGCAATAACAAGCCAGACTTTGCAATCAATGGCAATCTGCTTACAATCGGATGGAACTCGACTACACCTGTAAAATTATCTGCTGGTGCTGAAATGATTGTTCTGAAACTGAGGACAACGGTTAAATTCGCGGAAGGCAACTCTTTCCGCCTGATGCTGGCCGCCGATCCGTTGAATGAACTGGCAGATGGTTACACCAATGTGATTCCGGATGCAATCCTGAATACAGATGTCGTAGCTAACGGCAACGTTGGAATTGATGAGCAATACGGAAACAATGGCCTTACATTGGCCAATTATCCCAACCCGTTCATTGAATCCACAACAGTTCATTATACCTTACCAATTTCCGGAGATGTAACACTGGAAATCTATAACATGGTTGGCCAGGTAGTAAAAACGCTGGTAAACAAACCACAAACAAGTGGCAGCTATACCCTCAAGGTGGATGCACGTTCAATGTCTGAAGGCATTTATACAACAATCCTCCGGGTTCATAACGGCAAAGATGATATGGTGAAGACCATAAAATTTGTTGTAAATAAATAACAAACAGTAGCGTTTGCTAAAAAGAGGGTGTCTCAAAAGGATGCCCTTTTTTTATGCCCTCACTCGTTGCTGCATCACGGGGCGTCTCTGCTTCCTTCAAACAGGTTTTTCAAGTCGAAAATTTTGTACAAGCATACCAGATAGGCGCCAGCATCGGAATCTGCGTAAAAATATCTGTGCCATAAAGTAAATCAACGTAATAAAAAGCAGTGAATTTTCGTTTCCAGATCCGGTATTCCAGCGCTTGAAGTGCTCCCGTCATTAACTTTACCTTTGACTTATCAAAATCAGTTTTTAAATTTTCAATAAAACAGAGTCATGCCACTATTTTCAATGGAATCGAGAAAGCCGAAGAAACTGCAATTTGCACAGGACGTCCGATTGCGGTCGGTTGTCCAAAATCGGACTAAGTCGCATGTACCTGAATAACAGACAGAAACTGTGACAACATAAATTGACTGTCACAAAACAGACCATTTTAGGACAATCTGTTTTCTTTCAAGACTGTCGTGATTTTTAAACCATTGATCTTCATTCGTATATAAACATGGTTCAATAATTGCAAGGATCATCCTGGAAGGCAATAGTTACAAACTTCTGATCGTTTTATGTTTTAGAAATATTTTTCCGCATTATAAACACAAAAACGCTTCAGTGCTTGGGTTTAGATTATGCAGTTTTAATTGAATACATTGGGAATATATATTTATGTCAAATGCTATTTTATACATGTATTATAATTCAATAAAATAAATTTGGTTTCTATTGTGGCTTTGCCTAATTTCATGCAGCAATTTTTTAGCTACATATTTAACTTTTAAAACTTTTATGTTATTGAAGTTCAAAGATATAATGTTCCTGTGACAGTGATTGTATTCTGCGGATGCTTTGACTTACGCCCCAATTCCGTAAAAGGAAATTTTACTTCCAGATAAAAAAACTTCCAGAAGTATCATCAAAGGGTTCGCCAATATGTTAATGCAGGAAATTTGTAAAGTATGAAAAAGAAGAAAAAGCAGCTTTCTAAGGATCAGAAAAAGCAAGAATCAATTTCTGAAGCTCCAAGCCTTGCTTTACCTGATTTCAAGGGAGACTGTTTCTTCGATATGGTTCCGGACTTGCTTTGTATTGTTTCCGCTGATGGATATTTTAAACGGTTAAATTCTGCCTGGGAGCATACACTGGGTTTCACAACTCAGGAGCTGCTTGCCAGTCCTTTTGTTGTATTTATCCATCCTGACGATATTGAAGCCTCTTTTCAGGCGTTGGAAAAGCAAACTATCGCTCATGAGATCATCAATTTTGATAACCGTTACCGCTGTAAAGATGGTTCTTACAAATGGCTTGAATGGCGGGCAAAAGTATCCAAAGACGGAAGTGAAATTCATGCAGTTGCAAGGGAAATTACCGATTGGAAATTTGCATTAGACCATCTGCGGGAAAGGGAAGGACGATACAAGACACTATTTGAGAATGCACCTCTGAAATGTCAAACACTCGATACGAATGGTAATCTCATCCAGGTTAATAAAAAATGGATTGAAATATTCGGGTATTCAGTAGATGAAATAACCGGAAAATGGTTTGGTGATTTTCTGTCCACTGAATTTGCTAACGCGTTTCGCGAACAATTTTTGCTGTTTAAAACCAAGGGGAATATCCATTCCGAATTTGAAATGATCCGGAAAGACGGAACTCAAATTATGGTTTCACTCGATGGCACAATTGCATATAAACCGACAGGTTCCTTTGAATTTGCACATTGTATTCTTCAGGATATTACAGAAAGCAGGAAGGCACAGGAATCGGCACTCAAAAGCGAAAAAAAGCTCAGGGCAATAATAGAATCTTCTGATGATGCAATGCTGGTATTGAATAATTCCGGAAAGAGCATTTATTCTAATTCAAAATTTAACGGGATGTGGGGGATTCCTACCGACAAGCTTGGTTTAGGAGACGAAGAAAACCTTCTGAATTTTGTCGTCAACCGCCTCCAGGAATTGAAAAAGATTCTTAACAAAGTCAAAGATCTAAATCAGAGTTTAAAGGCTGATATAGCTTTCGTTGAATTTAAGGATGGGCGGACTTTCGAGCTTCGTTCACACCCGTGGTTATTAGATAATCAGATTCTGGGAAGAGTGTTATACCTAAGAGACAATACGGAAAAGATCAAAGTGGAAAATGCCATGAAGGAATCTGAAGAAAGGTTCAGGTTTCTTGCGGAATATTCGCCCGACCTGATTTTCATCATTACAAATCGCAAATTAGTTTATGTCAATAAGCAATGTGAAACCATAACCGGGTATTCACAGGAGGCATTTGCTGATCCTGGTTTTGATTATTTAAAGATGACAGCTCCGGAATGCCAGGGATTAGTAAAAGAAAAATACCAACTATTGATGGCAGGTCAGCCGGTTGATCCGTTTGAATATGTATTGATCAACAAAAACGGCAATACAGTTTATACGTTGCTTAGCACAAAACGCATCCAGTTTGGAGGAGAGCATGCTATCATTGGCATCATTACAGATATCACAGACCACAGGAAGGCAGATAAAGTGACAAAGCAAAAAGTAGAATCTTTGGAAAGTTACCATAATCTGATGGTTGGCAGGGAGCTGAAAATAATAGACCTGAAGAAAGAAATCAACAAGCTGCTTTTACTCCTGGGGGAAAAGGAAAAATATAAAATTGTTGGGTGAAGAAAGTCCCCCGGCGTGTTCATACAAAGAAACAATGAATAATAACGAACTATTTAATACTGGGGAACAACTGATTCATGAAAATGATGAATTGGCGTTGCTTCTGGTAAAGACCCAGGAGGTGCTGAAAGCTATCCGACACAAGGAGCATGTTGCATTACCAGATTTCCGCTCTGTCGGGGAAAATATTTTCTCCCTTCCATCATGTGAAATGTCGTTTCGTGTTTTCGTTGAAGAGATGAGTGAAGGTGCGTCTGCGCTGTCATCGGATGGAACCGTGTTGTTTTGCAACAAGCGGTTTGCCGAGCTGTTGCATACTTCTGCTGAACAGATCACGGGCAAACGATTCGATCATTTTTTATACCCTGACGACAAACCTGAGTTCCTGAAGTTACTTCACGCCGGATTGATAAGGAAGAGCCAGGCGGAACTGAGGTGTTTGCCGTTGGATGGGGAGTCGCCGGAACTGTTGCATCTGTGCGCCAATTCTTTCCTTGCAGGAAATCTTGAAGAGAAGATATGTCTCATTGCCAATGATTTTTCCGGCCCTCACCGATTTGAACAAGAATTGCGGCGCACACAGAAGTCGTGTGACCAGCGGATTACTTACCTTACGGATGAGCTTACCCGGGCAAACGAAGAACTTCTAAATTCACGGATTGCCTACCTGAATATGATGCAGGACACTGTCGAAACAGGCGACACATTGAAGGTTTCGAATAAGAAGTTAGTCAGGCAAAGTAAGAAGCGCAGAAAGGCTGAACAATTGCTTAAGAAATCGGTAAAGACGATCAGCACACTTTTGAACGCTTCACCGGAAGCCATTATGAAGATAAACATTGACAATACGATCAATGATGTCTCAAACATTGCGCCTGAATTATTCGGCTTTGAAAAGAAAAATGAAATAAGAGGCAAACTTTTCTGGGATTTTGTTTTGCCTGGGGAACTCAAGAAAATACAAAAACTATTTAAGGAAATTATTTCAAACGGCCCGATTCAGGATATAGAGACGACATTGGTGAAAAATGACAAATCCACTTTTATTGCGGAAATCAGCCTGACCCTTGTTGGAAAACGCGGCGGGGAACCAAAAGCTTATATGGCCATTATCCGTGATATTACTCTGAGAAAGAAAATGGATATGCAACTGATTCATAATTCACGGCTGGTAAGCCTTGGAGAAATGGCAACCGGTATCGCACATGAGATCAATCAACCTTTAAATACGATCTCTCTGACGCTTGACAATTTCTTGTACGAGGTCGACAAAATAGAGTCGATTGATAAAAGTTACTTCCAAAAAAAATCGGAAAAGATATTTGATAACATTTACAGAATTAGGGATATCATTGAGCACATCCGGGATTTTTCACGCTATCAGGATGATCATTTGCTGGATATATTTGATTTGCATAAAAGCATCACCAATGCGATCTCCATGGTTTCTGAAGAATTCAAGTATAAAGAAATAGACCTTCAACTCGACTTTGAAAATACAGATAGTCATGTTCTTGGCAATGTGTACAAATTCGAACAGGTCATACTGAATTTGCTGGCGAATGCCAAAGATGCGTTTGATGGGAAGGAAAAAATTGCCGGGGATGATACCCGGTCGTATATTAAAATACGTACTTTTTTGGAGGATGCGTTTATTTTTGTAACAGTTGAAGATAACGGGAGTGGAATCAAAGCCAGCGAAATTGATAATGTCCTTCTTCCATTTTATTCCACAAAAGAAGTAGGAAAAGGAACCGGGCTGGGATTGTCGATATCCTATGGCATCATCAGAGAGATGAAGGGAACTCTTACAATACAAAGTAAACTTGGCGTGGGCACCACCATGCTGATCATGCTTCCGGTAGAAAAGCGGGAACCGGAAAAGATTACGAAAGAAGAATAACATTTCCCGGATCACGATTTATTTGACCGTACTGCCGTTAATGGCCCCTTCGTCAGCATTCACGAAAAACAGTTTTCCATCAGGGTTTTCTGCCATCAGGATCATTCCCTGTGATTCAATTCCTTTAAGGTTTTTGGTTGCAAGGTTCACCAGGATACATACTTTCCTGCCGATGATGTCGGCCGGCTCAAAATATTCAGCAATGCCTGAAACAACGGTACGGACATCAATTCCCGTATCAATTTTCAGTTTCAGCAATTTATTTGTTTTGGCCACTTTTTCGACTTCCAGGATCGTACCCACGCGAATGTCGGTTTTTGCAAAATCATCATATTCAATGGCTGCCTTCATTGGCGTATGCTGAACTGTTTTTGATTCATTTACTTTTTTAGTATCATGAAGTTTTTGAACCTGGGCTTCAATCTGCTGATCTTCGATCTTGCCGAACAGTAAAGCCGCCGGGTTAAGACGATGCCCTGCACCCAGCCAATCAAGATTTGCAGCATCTTTCCATTTCATGAATGGAAGGTTCAGCATCTGCCGGATCTTCTCAGTGGAGAAAGGGAGAAATGGTTCTGCAACGATCGATAATTGCGCACAGATTTGGAGGGAAATATTAAGAATTGTCCCTACCCTTTCCGGATCTGTTGGAAAGAGTTTCCAGGGTTCGTTTTCGGTCAGGTATTTATTTCCCAACCTGGCGAGATTCATTGTTTCTGCCAATGCTTCGCGGAAACGATAATGATGAATACTGGCAGCAATGCGGCCGGGAAAATGCTGCATTGAATCAAGCGTTTCCTTATCAAGAGAAGTAAGTTCTCCCTGGAGAGGAACAACTCCGCCGAAAAATTTTTCCGTAAGAACAAGGGTCCGGTTAATAAAATTTCCCAAAATGGCAACCAGCTCGTTGTTGTTTTTGGATTGAAAATCCTTCCATGTGAAATCATTGTCCTTAGTCTCTGGGGCACCTGAAGTCAGTACATACCGGAGGACATCCTGTTTTTCCGGAAAATCTTTCAGATATTCATGAAGCCAAACGGCCCAGTTACGGGATGTGGAGATTTTGTCGCCCTCCAGGTTCAGGAATTCATTTGCAGGGACATTATCCGGAAGTATAAAAGTTCCTTCTCCTTTAAGCATTGCAGGGAAAATAATGCAATGAAAAACAATGTTATCTTTTCCGATAAAGTGAACCAATTTAGTCTCTTTATCTTTCCAGTACTTCTCCCAATCGTTTGTCAATTCTTTGGTTGCCGAGATATAGCCGATCGGGGCATCAAACCAGACATACAGCACTTTCCCATCGGCTCCTTCAACGGGGACATTGACTCCCCAGTCGAGGTCGCGGGTTACTGCCCTGGGCTGGAGTCCCTGGTCGAGCCATGACTTGCATTGTCCGTAAACATTGGTTTTCCAGTCGTCTTTGTGATCTACGAGAATCCACTCTTTCAGCCAGGATTCATATTGTTCGAGCGGCAGGAACCAATGACGCGTTTCTTTCATCACCGGGGCATTCCCGCTCAAAACCGAGGTCGGGTTGATCAGGTCTGTAGCATTGAGAGAAGTTCCGCATTTTTCGCACTGGTCGCCATAGGCTTTTTCATAATTACAAAAAGGACAGGTTCCTGTGATATACCGGTCGGCAAGGAAATGTGAAGTAGCTTCGTCGTAATATTGGAAAGTAACTTTCTCTACAAACTGGCCGGCATCGTACATTTTTCTGAAAAACTCCGAAGCGGTTTGATGATGGATCTTGTTGGAGGTCCTGGAGTAGATATCAAAAGATATCCCAAATTCCTCAAAAGATTTTTTTATGATCGTATGGTAACGATCTACAATTTCCTGCGGGGCAACGTTTTCCTGCATCGCTTTGATTGTAATCGGAACCCCGTGTTCATCGGATCCTCCTATAAATACCACATCTTCATCATTCATTCTCAGGAAACGAACATAAATATCGGCAGGAACATAAACCCCGGCCAGGTGACCAATATGAATAGGCCCATTGGCATAAGGCAAAGCTGAAGTCACAAGAAATCGTTTATAATTTTTTTCGAGCGCTGAATTTTCCATGGAAAAGATGTAATTTTAGGCAAAGATAAAAAAAAACGAGATTTGGCCTGTCCAAGCGAAAAGCATCCGACATATGATTACTCCTAAGTATCTGGTAAAAGGCGACAAGATTGCGATCATTGCTCCGGCCAGGTGCATCACTTTTGATGAAGTTCACCCCAGCATCCGTGTGTTCCAGAAATGGGGGCTGGAAGTTGTGCTTGGAACAAACATTTTCGGAAAATATAACCAGTTTTCCGGAAAAGACGAACCGAGAAAAGCTGATCTTCAGCAGATGCTTGATGATGACTCAATCCGGGCCATCATATGTGCGCGCGGTGGATATGGTACCGTTCGCATCATCGACCAGATTGATTTCACCCGTTTTTGCAGGAATCCCAAATGGATCATTGGATACAGCGATATCACCGTGCTTCATTCGCATATTCAGCGGCATTTTGCTATTGAAACATTGCATGCCACAATGCCTGTTAACATTACTTCGGATACCATGGTGAATGATTCTCTGGAAACCCTGAAAAATGCACTTTTCGGAAAAAACGTCAGCTACCGGCTCCCGAAAAATCCTCTTTCGCGCACCGGTGAAGCAGAAGGCATATTGACCGGCGGTAATCTTTCTATTCTCTATTCACTGATAGGATCAGCTTCGGAGATTGATACTGACGGGAAAATCCTTTTCCTGGAAGATGTGGACGAATACCTGTACCATATCGACCGAATGATGATTGCGCTGAAACGTGCAGGAAAACTTGACAAAATTAAAGGGATTGTTGTTGGTGGCATGGACCGGATGAATGATAACACGAATCCTTTCGGGAAGACTGCCAATGAGATTATTGCTGATGTGACAAGTGAATTTAACTATCCGGTTTGTTTTGATTTTCCTGCAGGGCATGGGGAAGCAAACCTCGCGCTTATACTGGGAAGGAAAGTGAACTTTTCGGTAAATCAGGAAGTTAGCTTGATTTTTTAAAATTTAAACAAAAAATGGCAGATCATCTGGAATTCGGGAAAAAAGGTGAAGAAATTGCAGTGGAATACCTGAAAAAGAAAGGTTATAAGATCCTTGAGACCAACTGGAGATTTGGAAAAAATGAGATAGATATCGTGGCAAAGGATAGTGCAGGGAAATATATTGTTGTGGTTGAAGTCAAGTCACGGCATTCCAATTATGGCGGCGAACCTGAAACAGCAGTTACCCGCGATAAGCAGAGGGCATTGATCAGGGCCGCCAATGCTTATCTCAGGACAAGAAATCTTCAGGATGAGATCCGGTTTGATATCATTGCAATCCTGATCACCAAAGAAGGGGAAAAAATCAACCACATAGAAGATGCATTTTATCCTACCTTGTAAGTTGGCAAAAACGGATCATTTCCTCCCGAAATCTGCAGGAATCTCTCCCCAATAGCGGGTTTCCCATTTAAGAACAGGATTTTCCCATTGAGTTTCGTTTAGCCAGGAAATGGCCCGGTCGACAAGGTCGAAAAGTGGTTTGTTTTTGTAATTTCTTTTCAGATTGGTTTTGATAGCTTTCGCCCTGGTCCATGCGATAGCCGTTCTGGAATCGGAGTAAATGGGCCATGTGGAGTCAATTTTTTGTAGCAATGCAAGCGCATGAACGATGGCGAGGAATTCACCGATGTTGACCGTTCCTTCAGGAAACGGTCCCTGACGGAAAAGCTCGGCGCCGGTCCGGGTATCTGCACCACGGTATTCCAGGATCCCGGGATTGCCTTTGCATGCGGCATCAACTGAAACACTGTCAAGATCAGGAACTCCGATCCGGGGATCTGAACAAACAATCTTTCCGGGGGTAAGGAGATCTTTTTTAAAATATTTTTCAAAATCATCCTGAAATGCCAACTCTGCCATCTCACTGGTTGGGAAGCTTTTATATTTGGCTCCAAAAAAGCCATCTACTTCTTTTTTACAATCGTCCCAGGAAAAATAAACGCCGGGGTTGTAGCCAATCCAGACGACATAATATTTTGATTTCGGCATAATTGAAATTCCAAAATTGAGTCCACTCTGAAAATATCTATCCACAAAAGGTGTTGGGCTAAAGCCCTATATTTAAGCGATTTGCCTTAGGGGGTGACTAAAAAGTAAAAAAACAAAATGTCTCGCAGAGTTTCGCAAAGTTTTACGCTAAGTTACGCAGAGTTAAAATTCATTTAATCAATATTCTGCGAAACTCTGCGATTCATCAGCGAGCCTACTA
>CAIWTA010000086.1 GCA_903915465.1 uncultured Bacteroidales bacterium
GTTGAAAATGGCTGAACAAAAGATGAAAGCAGACGACCATTTGAAATTCAAAACATTGTTTTTAAACCTGGAAAAAGAAGAGTACCATGGTGATCCGTTCGATATCATTTATAGCCAAATGGTACTGCATCATATCAAAGATATAAATGCCATCATAAGGAAATTTTATCATCTGTTGACACCCGGAGGAATATTGGCAATAGCCGATCTCTACCAGGAGGATGGTTATTTTCATGATGGTGGTATTGATGTACACCATGGATTTGATCCAGAGAAATTGATAACAATTCTTCGTCAGCAAGATTTCCAGGTTACTGCTATTTCACCTTGTTTTGTTATCAGGAAAGAAGTTTCTTTGGAAAAAACTAAGGAATACCCTGTTTTTTTAATGACTGCAGTTAGATAGGAAAATACATGATATGGGTAACCATTCGGATCATCATGAAAATCCGTCCAGCAGATTATTTATCAGTATCCTGCTGAATGGGTTGATCACACTGGTTGAGATTGTCGGTGGGGTTTTCTCCAATAGCCTGGCATTGATTTCAGATGCAATTCACAACCTGAGTGATACTCTAGCTTTAATGCTTGCCTGGTTAGCGAATAATTTCAGTGACAGAAAACCCGATGCCAGACGCACTTTCGGGTATAAGCGATTTGAGATACTTTCAGCATTCATTAATGCATCAGTTCTGACAGCGATTTCCATTTATCTTATTTATGAAGCTATCCTGCGATTCCTTCATCCGGAACCAGTCCGGTCAGGTCTCATGTTCATCATTGCCGGAATCGGTTTGCTGGCGAACCTTATCTCCATGCTTTTTCTACACCGGGACTCGAGTAAAAACCTGAATATTAAGGCAGCATATGTGCATCTGCTTGGCGATACATTATCTTCGTTGGCAGTTATTGGAGGTGCAGTCCTAATCTATTATACGAAGGTTGAATGGATTGATCCTTCGTTAACTCTTATCATCAGTATCGTGATAATTATTCAGGCTTATAAAATTTTGCGCGAATCCGTCGATATCCTCATGCAAAGCACACCCGAAAGTCTTGATCTTGATGAGATAAAAAATTACCTTGAACAACTTCCGATGATCCGGAATATCCATCATGTTCATTGTTGGCAGCTCCAGGATCATGACATCCTCTTCGAAGCTCATATTGAAACATCAAAAGATCTGTTGTTGAGTGAATCCGGTAAGTTACTGAAAGAAGTCGAGGAAATATTAAAGCAAGAATTTCATATTACCCACACAACCCTTCAGGTGGAATTCGATGTTTGCAGAGATAAAGCGATGATTAAACAGCCCAAACATTGAGGGGTAATATTTTTCGTTCTGGAGTCAATAACTTACCCTTCCTCAGTAAATGTTTTTTCAGAATGTCAGTGTTTTGTCACTATCAAGTGCCCATTGTACCAACTCCTTCATAGTACTGAGTTCGGCACCGTCAATAAGCTGTAAATCTTTAATACCTCTGGCTTCTGCACAGGAACCACAAATTTTCACTTTACCACCTTTTACAATCACAGATCGGATCATCCGTTCAATATTATAGTATCCCTGGGGTGTATTTTGATTTGGCAATGCAGCAGTTGATGCATCTGCCATTAAAAACACACGGACCTCAGCAGTTTCATCTTCTTTCTGAATAGTCATTGCCATGCGTAGCGCATTATAAGCTTTCTCACTGCCATAAGGGGCATCGTTGATAATAAACAGGATTTTCATAAAAAGGAATCTGAAAAATATTAAAATGTAATTACCTTATTGCACCATTTAATTATATCATACATATCCTGCATGGTGGAGAGAGGGCACATTTCGGTACCTTCTTTTTTTCGAATGGTCAGACAGGTTCCACACGCAAATATCTTCCCGCCATTTTCGACAAATCGCTTTATCTGGTCAGTCACCTTGAATTTGTCTGTATTCAACGACTCGGATTCAACTCCTTTTGCCAATAAAAAAACCTTAACCGTATCTCCTTCGCCAAGAGCAAAGTTTCCAAAACGGAAAGCATTCCATACCGTTTCTGGATCATTGGAATAGATGACCATTCCGATTTTCATTTTTAGATCAGGAGTTGATTCCTTACCGGAAACTGGATTTGTCTGGCTGATTGCAAAGAAAGGAAAAAGAAAGAAAAGGGAAAAAATGATCTGTTTCATAGTTTCGTTTATTTATTCATGTGGTCACAAAGATATGGAAATTAGGTGCTCTAGTGTTGACAAGAAAGAATGAGACCAATTGTCCTATTTGTCGCGGAAATATAAGCAAATCCATAACCATTTTTTCTTTTCGCTTTTACGACCATAAAAAAAGCGTTCCGTCGAAAGACGGAACGCCCGAATCGCTTGATGAACCCGAAGGTTTAAAAAGTGATTTTATTTTCCACATCGGTGATACTTGCATCGAATGAGGTCTTGAGAAACTCGATGACTTTCTTGATGCCAGGTGTGAAACTGGTGGTGAAGACATTTCCATCTGAATCGTTTAGTCTCATGGAACAATTGAAATCATTGGAGGAAACCTGGAAGCGTTCCAGCTCTGAGCGGGTCTGTACCAGTTTGGCTCTTTTTTCAACTACCAGCTGGAGATTTTCGACTTTGAGGATCTTTTCCAGCATGGTCATTTCCTTCTTTGGCTCCGGAGCGGGGATGACCTGTTTTTCCGGTTCAATCTGCAAAACCGGTTTTTTTTCTTCGGTTTTAGAGCTTTCAGGATTAAGAACCGTTTTTACGGCTGCAAGAACTGCGGTTTCTTCCTTGGATGCTCCGCCATTGGTTGGCTTCTGTACTGGTGTGGTGATCTTTGTCATTTGTTTTGCTGCTGCCCTACAGACTTTTTTAGGCATCTGGCTCGCCTGGGTTTAAGAAAAAATTTATGCCAACTGGAAGAAACGGAATGAAAATTCTGGAACAAACGTTCAGGTCACTTCCGTGCAACGGAATGAATGAACCCAACGGGCTGCGGTTCCTTCAGGAGGCAGCGTTTAGTGACACGACATTTTCATGAGTTTAACTTTGCGACAAATTTTGAGTAACTGTGGGTGGGGGTCACACACTCTGCCATTGTAGGCTCAAGGATTTCGATCTCTGATGAATCAGACGGTATGGGTTCCTCGGAAACGATTCCCAGGATATGATCAGCGGCCTTCTCTGCCCTGGATGCAGCCCAAAGAATCCATTTCTGGTTATCCCGGAGTTTCGATGCCCATCCTGAAATGTAGGCGGCAGAGTTTCGGATATTCAATTCCAGGTGAGCGATTTCTGCCAGGTACGATGAGCAGAGTTCCGCAACTAGTTCTTCCTTCGAATAGGGTTCATCTCCGAAGCGGTTGGAAACTCCATCGAAGCGGTTAAGGCGCTTGGGATGTCCAGTGCTATGGCCCATCTCATGGTAGACCGTACGAAAAAATTCTGAGGCATTGGCAAAGTACTTCATCTTAGGAATCGAGATCATATCTGCCACTGGGGAGTAATAGGCACATCTTTGTCTGAGAATTGGATATCCGGCTTGTATGCTCGGGCTTAAGGTTCTCTATGCCAGTCCATCCAAGCTTTTTGCTATGTTGAAAATGGCAAAGGCTAATGGTTCATACATTAAAGAAATTACCCAGATCAAGAAGATGGACCTGCTGATACTCGATGACTTTGGTATGCAGCCTTGGATAATCATAACAGTTCCGCGCTTATTGAGATCATTGAAGACCGGCATGTTATGCATTCCACTATCATTACAGCACAGCTGCTGGTCGGCCAGTGGCATGATGTAATCGGAGAGAAAACCATTGCTGATGAGGTACTCGATCGTATTGTCCATACTTCACATCGAATAGAAATGACCGGGGAATCATTACGAAAGAAACAACACTTATTGAACTAAATTGTAAAAATTATTGATTATGAAAAAAAGTACATTTGTATAACCGTCTGATAAGCGATAAAATCAGTAAAAATGTGGAAAGTATGGGGGTGGTCAGTTTAAACCGGATATAGGGTAGTCACATTCGACCGGATTTAGGTGGTCAATATCACCGGATTTTGCACTTGACTTAGAACAAACAGATAAATAGTCATGATTTCCTAATCAGTAAACTCTGGATTATTGTTATTTGGAAATCGTTGACATGAATATTTTAATTCTTTATCACTATTGTCCGACTAAAACCTGATTCTCATTTTATTTAACTGAAACTGTCAGAGAATCAGGCATAATATTAATTTTTTTTACATTTTCAAAAACAGACCCCCCCTCATGTCCAGGCAA
>CAIWTA010000087.1 GCA_903915465.1 uncultured Bacteroidales bacterium
CTCGTCGCTCCGCTCCTCAAACAGTCCACAGTTTTTAACGCTCATTCTTCGATTTTCTTTACGTGAATTTCAAAAGGCGGATCCTTTAGATTGGTTTATAAGTTGATAGGTTGATGGGGTGATAGGTTTATATGTAAACGAGGGATTAACTTAAATAAAATAAAACGATCAACAGTCGCCGCATAAGCAGCATTCGTATTCTTCGGTTCCGGCGAAGCCGGAAATCTCACGCAGTGAGATAGAGGAAGACGCAGCTGCGGTGCGGCGAAGAGGCCTCGCGGCCTGAGCGAAAAAGAAAAGAACAAGCAGGAATCACTGCTACATTGCGGCGAAGAGGCCGCCTAGCCTGAGGGCAAAAGAAGAATCCCCGCTTAAGGGGTATGTTAAACGTTTTTGAACCCTTCCTGTAATTTAACATCCATTTCTTCAATTCTTTCAAAGTTTTTCCATTGAAAATCTTTCCTGTGACCATTTGCATCCCAGGAATAAACATTCAGGAAAGTCTTCCCAAACCTAAGGTCTGAAGATTCATAATACTTTGCAAAAGCCACCTGCTCGCCCGTCCGGATGTCATTCCCGATAAATGAAAATTTCATGTGCAATTGCAGATCCTTAAAAATAGCATTATGCAAGGCGTCTTTAAGTTTATGGTTTTTTGCATCATTTAAATTAATATCATAATAAAGGATCCTCTCCAGGTCAGGAACTTCGCGTTGTAACTGGAACGCTCTTACCCTTGAGTTGTTTTCTATAGTCCATGCCTCAAAGCGGCTTTTCAGATCGATGATCGTCCTTCCTTTATTTCCCAAGCGGATTGAAAGCCAGAAGTTATCATTCCTGTAACGGATATAAAGGTGCTGCGTGGAAAAAAGATCACTTGGCCGTTTAATCACAAAATAGACAAGAAACCCTGAAAAGATAGCTGTAAAAAAGAGTGAGATTGTAGACTGGATCATCACAATCAACCTTCCCGGGTCTGTTATCGGGTGTATATCTCCAAATCCAATGGTGTGAAAAGTAACAATGCTGAAATAGATTGCTTTCTTGAAGTCAACCACAGTATCGAACGCCCTGGAATACTGTGTAAACCCAATACTCTGTGTTGAATAATACAAATAGGCAAAAATAAGAATAAGCAAGGCATAGATGGAAACTGATAAGAAAATGAAACGGAGAAGTGCACTTTTTTTCAATGAAAAGTCCATAGTTCGATTATGTATTCAAAACCAAAGTTACGACTCTATACTGGATTTTGCCTTCCTTCTATCATTATCCTTGAAAAATTTCGGGTTCCCAGAAAGAATCGCGGGTATGAACTCCAGGGCATACGTTGGATAATCAGCAAAACAGGTATTTTTGAAAAATTATCATCCTGCGTTTTTTATATTTCAGAAAATTTCATACTTTTGCAGTCCGAAAATTCCTCCTTAGCTCAGTTGGTTAGAGCATCTGACTGTTAATCAGAGGGTCGCTAGTTCAAGTCTAGCAGGGGGAGCAGGAAATCAGAGAGTTACAAGCACAAATCTTGTGACTCTTTTTTTTTGCACAAAATTTGCACACAACCCATTTCCAGCTTCTTTTGAGTTTACGGAAAGAAAATAATTGATCTTGAAGATCAGCAACCTGAAAGTCATAGACCAGATCGTTCAGTATCATTTTCTTTATCCCAATATGCATGAAGTACAAAAGTACTGCTTTTGTGGAATACTTATCCTCCAAGCGGAAGATTTGCAATTGATACGATCAGGGACAACAACCTAAGAAGATTGCAAAACGGGCAGGGTCATACATGTC
>CAIWTA010000088.1 GCA_903915465.1 uncultured Bacteroidales bacterium
AATGTTCTGACTGCCCTCTTATTTCTGGTATTAAAATTGGCGAAACCAAAGTATATGAATCTTCTGGGGTGCAGGGTGGAAAAACTTTTGAAATTTACCATACCGGAATGATTTATAACGGGCAAAAAGCAATGCTCGAAGCTTTTATCGACATTACCAGGCGCAAACTTATCGAACATGAATTAATTATTGAAAAAGAAAAAGCAGAAGAAAGTGATAATTTAAAATCAGCCTTTCTTGCCAATATGAGCCACGAAATACGAACGCCCATGAATGGGATTCTGGGCTTTGCAGGATTATTGAAAGAACCTGGTCTTAATGGAGAGGAGCAACAAAAATACATCAGGATCATCGAGAAAAGTGGCGCCCGTATGCTCAATACCATCAATGATATTGTTGATATCTCGAAAATAGAAGCGGGACAAATGGAAGTTGCTCTTTCAAGTGTGAATGTGAATGCAGTTACCGAATCTTTTTATTCCTTTTTCAAACCGGAGGCTGAAATCAAGGGAATACAGTTAATCCTGAAAAATTCGTTACCCGCAAAAGAAGCTGATATCAATACGGACAGTCACAAATTTGATTCTATTCTTTCAAACCTCATCAAGAATGCCATTAAATACACCCATACAGGATCCATTGAATTTGGGTATACCCTCCCCCATGAATCATTTTTGCAATTTTTTATTAGAGATACTGGCATCGGCATCCCAAAAGAGAGACAGGAAGCTATTTTTGAACGCTTTATCCAGGCTGACATTTCCGATAAACAGGCTTATCAGGGAGCCGGATTGGGATTAGCTATTGCAAAAGCGTATGTTGAGATGCTGGGAGGTAAAATATGGGTTCAAAGTGATGAAGGAATTGGTTCAATATTCTATTTCACAATTCCATACATAACTGAAGAACAAGTACGAACCAATATTCCGAATATTATACCGGCAGAAGAGGAATCTGTTCAAATCAAAAACCTGAAAATACTGATTGCCGAAGACGATGAGACATCAGATTTCTTAATCACCCGCATACTTGGCAAAAACAACAATGAATTTTCACATGCAACAACCGGCGTTGAAACAGTTGATGCCTGCCGTAATAATCCCGACCTTGATTTGGTTCTGATGGATATCAGAATTCCCGGAATGGACGGATATGAAGCCACACGTCAAATCCGGCAATTTAATACCGATGTGATCATTATTGCACAAACAGCTTATGGACTTGCTGGTGACCGGGAAAAGGCATTAGATGCCGGATGCAACGAATATCTTTCAAAGCCCATTGACAAAGATGAATTAATAAAGTTAATACAAAAGTATTTCGGTAAGTGAAAATAGTTGATTATGAAGAAAGATAATTCGGCAGAAACACTATCTGCAAAATCTCAGGATCTGCTTGATGCGAAATGGCGGCTTGCAAGTATCATCGAAGGCACCCATACCGGTACATGGGAATGGAATGTCCAGACCGGTGAAACCGTTTATAATGAAATCTGGGCTCAGATCATCGGTTATACGCCTGATGAACTGGCCCCTGTCAGTATTAAAACATGGGAAGCATTTGCACACCCTGATGACGTGAAGCAATCCGCTGAACTGCTCAAAAAGCATTTCGCAGGCGAATTGCCATACTTCGACATGGACTGCAGGATGAAGCACAAAGATGGCCACTGGGTTTGGGTTCATGACCGTGGTCGTGTGATAACCCGCACTCATGAGGGCAAGCCACTGATGATGTTCGGAATCCATACAGACATTTCTGATCATAAGAATTTGGAGAGAATCTGCCTGCTTACAAATGGCGTTCCGATACTGGATGATGAGGGGAATCTTAAAGGGTACCGCAGAGTGGATGAGGATATTACCGAAATCAAAAAAGCTCAGGCATTATTGCAACAAACCCGTATTAATTATGAAACTTTTTTTAACACAATAGATGAGTTTCTGTTTGTTCTTGATGAAACAGGAAATATACTTCATGCCAATTCTACTGTGTATAATCGTCTCGGTTACACAGCGGAAGAACTTTTCCAAAAATCGGTTCTTATGGTTCATCCGTCCGAACGACGGGAAGAAGCCGGCAGAATTGTCGGGGAAATGCTGGCAGGTAAAGCCGCGTTTTGTCCTGTCCCGATCGTCACAAAATCAGGTGTTCAAATCCCGGTTGAAACAAGAGTCTCCCTGGGATTATGGGATGGAAAACCTGCAATTTTTGGTGTTACCAAGGACATCTCAAGGCTAAGACTATCGGAAGAGAAGTTTTCAAAATTATTTCATCTCAATCCTTCCGCTTGTGGTTTGAGCGATCTGGACAGCCACAAATACATCGAAGTAAATGAAATGTTTTGCTCTCTGTTTGGATTTGACAAACATGAAGTTATTGGTAAAACAGCAACGGAGTTGGGTATTTTAACCCATGAAACAATAAATGTCATATTGAGCAATGCTGATGGTAATGGAACTGTAACCGATGCGGAAGCAGATTTAAACACAAAGAATGGCGACATTAAGAGAGTTCTGCTTTCTGCTGAAAATATATTTGTGCAGAATAAAAAATATCGTTTTACGGTTGTTAATGATGTTACAAAGTTCAAACAGGCCGAAGATTTGCTCAAACAAGCAAATACACGCTTAACTTTAGCTGCACGCGCAGGAGGAGTAGGGGTGTGGGAATACGATCTTGTTAATCCTGCGTTACTGTGGGACGACCAGATGTTTATGCTATATGGAATTGATAAAAAGAATTTCAGTGGAGCTTATGAGGCCTGGCAGGCCGGTGTTCATCCTGAAGACAGAGCAAGGGGAGATTCTGAAATCCAAATGGCGATAAGCGGTGAAGAAGAGTTCGATACCGAATTCAGGGTAATAAGGCCCGATGGAACTGTCCGAAACATCAGGGCTCTGGCTGTTGTTCAGCGAGACGATTTTGGTAAACCTTTGAAACTGGTTGGCACCAACTGGGACATTACTGATATGAAGCAAAATGAGCAACGCTTACTCGAAAATGAAGAGGTTATGCGAACTCTGATTTGCGAAAAAGACAAATTCTTTTCTATTATTGCTCATGACTTGCGCAGCCCATTTAATGGCTTCCTTGGTTTAACCCGGATTATGGCAGAAGAACTGTCAACAATGAGGCTTGATGAAATTCAACAGATGGTATTGAAAATGCGAAGGTCTGCAACCAACCTTTTTACCCTGATCAATAACCTTCTCGAATGGTCGAGAATGGAGCAGGGTTTAATTCCTTTCAACGCACAAGTGGTTCAATTACGGCAAATCATCGATGAGTCGTTAAAACAAGAAATGGAATCGGCCAGCAATAAGGAAATTGCCATTGCCATTGAGGTTGCTCATGACCTTAATATTTTTGCTGACAGGGATATGCTCCTTTCAATTGTCAGGAACCTTCTTTCAAATGCAATTAAGTTCACACCCAAAGGTGGAAAAATATTTGTTTCAGCAAAAGTCTCCGAAGACAAAAGTGCAGAGATTTCAGTCCGGGACACCGGAATCGGCATGAACCGTGCAATGATTGATAATCTGTTCAAACTTGATGTAGAAACAAACCGCAAAGGAACTAATGGAGAACCCAGCACCGGACTGGGATTACATATCTGTAATGATTTCATTAAAAAGCACGGCGGAAAGTTGTGTGTGGAGAGCGAAGAGGGGAAAGGAAGTACGTTTTCTTTTACCTTGCCCACAACCCTGATCCCGACAATCGGGGTACACCAATCAGATGAAATATGATCGAGCGTAAATCTTGAATTTGAACCTTTTTTATGCGTAAACTAAATCCGATCAAAAGAAAAGCAATATCGGAAATATTTCTGTTTCTGGTAATTGTGGTCTTGGGTGCGGTGTATGTCCGTTATACCTGGATAAATTTTAAAAATGACAAATCTGCTCAAGTTTTGCAAATTGCCAGATCCATCGAAACTACATTGCCAAAAGAGGATTTAAAAGCGCTTGAAGCAAAGCCTTGCGATTTGGCTAAGCCTCCGTATCAGCGTATAAAAAATACCTTGAAGGCAATAATCCGCGTAAATACCAAGGCAAGATTTGCATACATATATACTGAACTAGATGGCAGAATATACTTTATTGCAGACTCCGAACCTACGGATTCAAAAGATTATTCACCTCCCGGGCAGGAATATACTGAAGCTAAAACAGTAGATAAACAGCCATTTAAGGATGGGAAAGAGCTGATTACCGCTCCCCTTTCCGACAGATGGGGAACCTGGATAAGTGTGCTTATTCCTATAAAAAATGAGGCTACTGGCAAGACCGTTGCTGTATTTGGAATGGATTTTAACGCAAAATCGTGGGATAATTCCCTGTTATTTGAAGTAATGCAATCGAGCATATTAATTGTTTTCGTGCTAATAGCGCTACTATTTCTGTTTAATATCAAAGTAAAAAATAAGTCGTTAAATAACGAAATAGCTGAACGCAAACAGGCCGAAGATTCCCTGCTTAAGAGCGAAAATCAAAAAACAGCCATCCTTAGAGCTATCCCCGATTTGTTGTTTATCTTCAATCAAAATGGAGAATATTTAGAAGTTTACACAGAAGACAACTCGAAACTTTTATTGTCAAAAGAAGCCCTTATCGGGAAAAATATCAGCGATTTGTTCCCTCCCGATATTGCAGGTAAAGCCATTGACGCTTTTAAGCAATCGCTGCAAAGCAAAGAACTGGTACAATTTTTCTATTCGACAAATTTCAGCGGAAAAACAGAATTTTACGAATCGCGAATTGTGCCCGCTTCCGAAAACACCGTATTGACAATCGTAAGAGATGTTACCGAACGCAAGGTGGCTGAGGATGTGTTTTTCCAAAGCCGGGAGCGTTCCCGTGCACAACGCAATGCCATAGCCCGTATTGCCGAGGATGAGGATATTTCATCAGGCAACCTGACCGATTCTTTCGAAAAGCTTACGGAGGAAATCACCGATGTCATCCAGGTTGAACGCGCAAGCATCTGGTTGCTTTCCGAGGATAAAACAGCCTTGCGATGTATCGCTTTATTTGAAAACACAACAAAAAAACACAGTTCAGGCGCAAGCATCAAATCTGCCGACTATCCGCACTATTTTGAAGCTATCAATAAGGAAACCAGAATATCTGCCGCTGATGCGCAAAATGATGAGCGTACCAGTGAATTTGCCCAAGGCTATCTTGTCCCGTTGGGAATACGTTCGATGCTCGATGCCGGTATTTATGCTGAAGGTGAGTTGAAGGGCGTAGTGTGTCTGGAACATACAGCCGAAAAACGCACCTGGCATTCTGATGAAGAATCATTTGCCAGTACAATAGCCTCCATTGCAGGTCAAATACTTGCCAACACCGAGCGCAAACATGCCGAAAGAATACTGCAAGCCATCATAACAGAAAATCCAATATCAATTCAAATTGTTGACAAAGAAGGGTTCACACTTCAGGTAAATTCGGCTCACACTGCCCTGTTCGGCGCTGTGCCACCTGCCGACTATTCGGTTTTTAATGATTTTCAATTAAAACAACAAGGATTTGGCGAATTACTCGAATGCGTTAAAAACGGGGAAGTAGTTCATTTTCCTGATTTGTATTATAATGCCCATCATGTAGACTCAGCATTTCCAGATGTTCCGGTATGGATACAGATGGTTATTTTTCCCTTACATGACAGCAATGGAAATCCTGAACGATTTGTTTTGATGCACGAAAATATCACCGGGCGCAAGCAGGCGGAAAACGCAATAAAAGAAGCCCTGGTAAAAGCCGAATCCGGCGACCGCCTGAAAACATCTTTCATGAACAACATCTCTCACGAAATACGTACGCCCCTGAATGGCATCCTGGGGTTTGGTCAACTTATGTCCGATCCTGATCTGACCCGGGATGAAAGGGAACAATATCTTTCCATATTAAAATCGAGCAGCAACAGACTGATGAACACCGTGACCGATTTTATGGATATATCGCTTATCGCATCGGGCAACCAGGGGGTGCAGAAAAAAATATTTGCCCCCGGCGATTTGTTGGATAAGATTTATAACAGGTTCATTGAACCCTCTAAAGCGAAAAACCTGGCCTTATCGCTTCAAATTCCGCAAACGACAAGTAAATTTCACATCAACTCCGATCATGAATTGTTGCTTAAGGTATTATCTCATTTGGTGGATAATGCCGTAAAATTTACCAAACAGGGAACGGTATCCTTTGGTTTTGAAGTAAAGGGGCCCGAACTTGAATTTTTCGTTAAAGACACGGGTATCGGAATAAACCAAGAGGTGCAGGCAACCATCTTCGAAAAATTCATGCAGGAAAATGTATCCAAAACCCGCGGCCACGAAGGCAGCGGCCTGGGATTGTCCATTGCAAAAGGATTGGTGCAATTGTTAGGTGGTGAAATTCGTGTGGAGTCGGAAAAGGGAACGGGTTCGACATTTTTCTTTCACCTCCCTTATGATGAGGTATGGAATGAAATAGCAATACCTGAACCCAAGGAAGAAAAGGTTTCTATTCTGAACAGCCCGTTTGTCCTTATTGCCGAAGATGATGAATCCCACCGTTTTTACCTGGAGAAAATATTATCAACCGCATCTGTAAAGATATTCTCAGCGGCAGATGGCAATGAAGCCGTGGAACAATGCCACGCACATCCTGAAATATCTCTGGTATTAATGGATTTGAAGATGCCGGTTATGGATGGTTTTGAAGCAACCCGTGAAATCAAATCATTCCGGAAAGATTTACCAATCATTGCATTAACCGCCTTCGCCATGAGCGGCGATAAAAAGAAAGCCCATGAAGCCGGATGTGACGATTACCTTTCTAAGCCGGTGAGCAGGGAGGTGTTGCTGGAAAAACTGAGAAAATTTGGAATAATTCATTGATTATACGTTCAGGAGTATGAAAGCTAAGCATCTTTGGTACATTACAATATTTTGGCTGATTGTTATCATGGTTTCATTTTCATGGAATTATTATATCATCAAAACCAACACGTTTAAATTAGTTGAGAACAAAGCAAGGGCATTTTTCAGTCAAATTGTAGTCGCCCGTTCCTGGAATTCCTCGCATGGAGGAGTTTACGTTCCTGTAACGTCCCAAACCCAACCAAACCCATATTTGAAAGACTCATTAAGAGATGTGGTTACCTCGGGTGGAATGAAACTTACAAAAGTTAATCCGGCATTTATGACTCGTCAAATTGCGGAAATAAATCAACATGAGAATGATCTGCAGTTTCATATAACCAGCTTAAATCCTATCAGGCCGGCAAATAAAGCCGATGTCTGGGAAAGTAAATCACTTATCGCTTTCCAACAGAAAGTACCTGAGATTCTGGAATTGGTCGCAGATGACTCCTCCTCCCAATATCGCTATATGGCACCCTTGATAACTGAAAAATCTTGTTTAAAATGTCATGCTTTTCAGGGGTATAAGGTCGGAGACATCCGGGGTGGTATAAGCATTTCATTTCCCGCGGCCATTTATACGAAATCCCAAAACAGTCAGATATTGTATTTGTTCATTGCCCACATGCTGATACTTATCATCGGACTGTTTGGCATCTATAAATATTATTCAATCACAAGCCATTATTTTTCTGTTATTAAAACCAAGAATGAGGAATTGGAGGCTGATGATATTTTGCTCCGTAAGACAAATAAGGAGCTTAATGCGAGCCTGGCTCAAAATCGGGCTACTGTTGCTGCTATGCCGGATGTACTTTTTTTAATTGATTATGAGGGCATTTTACTCAATTGCCAAATAAGCAATACCAACCCGATGGTAATCTCAGGAGAAAAGCTAATAGGTAAATCCTTGCTGGATGTATTGCCACCCATGATTGCAGAACAAGTTATAACGACAATTAAAAAGGCTATAGATACCAATGAATTACAAATTTTCGAATATAGCCTCGATTTACCCACTGAGCAAAAGTGGTTTGAACTGCGCATCGTAAGTTCTGCATTGAATGAAGTGTTGGCAATATCACGTGATATTACTGACCGAAAGCAGGCAGAAGCGCAGCTTCACCTTAAAAACGAAGAATTGGTAAAAATCGTTAAAGAAAAGAATAAATTCTTCTCCATCATTGCACATGACCTGCGGAGCCCTTTCAATGGATTTTTGGGATTGACTCAGCTCATGGCCGAAGAATTACCTGACATGTCGCTGGCAGAAACTCAAAAAATAGCTGTGAGCATGAGAAACTCGGCAACCAACCTGTTCCGGCTTCTGGAAAACCTGTTGGATTGGTCTTCCATGCAACAAGGATTAATTTCTTTCAACAGGGAAGTAGCTCAATTGGCTCCAATAGTTGACGAAAGTATGGCAATAATTCTGGAACCCGCCAAAATCAAGGGTATTGAAATAAATTTCGATATTCCGGCGG
Organism: uncultured Bacteroidales bacterium; assembly: GCA_903915465.1. Taxonomy (GTDB): domain Bacteria; phylum Bacteroidota; class Bacteroidia; order Bacteroidales; family FEN-979; genus FEN-979. Next base: position 8,395 of record CAIWTA010000088.1, read on the forward strand.
ATGTAACAGTCTTTGCAGATAGAAACATACTTCAAACAGTAATCCGGAACATCGTAACCAATGCTGTGAAATTTACACGCAGCGGAGGAAAAATAAATGTTACTGCTAAATCTACCGTTGACAATAGCGTTGAAGTATCCATTAAAGATTCAGGTATCGGAATGTGTCAGGCATTGGTTGATGATTTGTTCAGACTTGACGTACAAACCAATCGAACAGGCACAGGTGGAGAACCAAGTTCTGGTTTGGGACTGATCCTCTGCAAGGATTTTATTGAAATGCATGGTGGAAAGTTATGGGTGGTGAGCAAAGAGCAGAACCTGGCTGCCGGGAAGGAAGGGGGAAGTACCTTCTATTTTACGTTACCGATGAGTCATTGACAATTTTGACAAATTATCAAAATAGGAATTAATGAAGACTAATGAACATACGAATGGTGTAACAGGGGTGACTTTTCTTGCTCATACAATTAATCCCGAAATTGGTTACTATCAGCAACACTATATAAATGAAAGCTTCAATTTTACAGTTATTTTAAGCAATGGTGAAATTGATATGACATTAGAAATTGTTCAAGACTACGAAGCACGACCTAGCAGTGTTACTTTTGACCGGTACTTAATAGTGGCCAATACTTTTAGAACAATGTAGCAAGGAAACAGGGTGCCAGCAACTTTAAACAGGCTTAGTTGCATCAAGTTAAAATAACTTGCCAGCCAATAATTGGGAGTTTTTTTTGTCCTTTATCACGCATAGCATTGTGCTTTTCTTTGCTCAATGCAAAACCCCCATTCTAAACTTTCCGAACGTGAAATAGCCGAAGCCTGGGCTAAGATCACCATTATCAAGTGGAAAAAGAAGCTCGCCATAAACAAGGTGGGCAATTCCGGTGCGCTTCTCCAAAGCTTTCAATACAATGTTCTGGCATCCGCACAAGGAAATGTGCTGAAAATTACCCTGCTTTTTGAGTATTACGGTCGCTTTGTCGATATGGGAGTCGGCAGGGGTGTCAAGATCGGGGATGTGAAAGAATCTGCCACATCCCGCCGACTTTCCGGGAAAATGCTTGGAAAC
>CAIWTA010000089.1 GCA_903915465.1 uncultured Bacteroidales bacterium
CTCCTATTACTGAAAGCCTTAACTGGCAGGCTGCCAACGATCCATGCAACATTGAACTTGGTATCGGCTGGCGAATCCCAACTTCTACTGAATGGACCAATGTCGATGCAAGCGGAGGGTGGACAGACTGGAATGGTCCGTGGAACTCCGGGTTAAAATTGCATGCTGCAGGGTATCTTGGCAACTCCGCTGGTTCGCTGTTCAATCGTGGCTCAAACGGCGACTACTGGAGCAGTACGCAGTTCAGCGCCGCCGGTGGATATTACATGACCTTTGGTAGTAGTTACAGCTACGTGAACACCTCTGTGAAAGCTGCCGGTTATTCGCTGCGCTGCATCAAGGATTGTGATCAACCCACCCAATCCAATGCAGGCCCTGATCAGCTTAACATCATCGGCACTTCTTCTACTTTGGCCGGTAACACTCCGACCTCCGGTACAGGCCTATGGAGTGTTGTCTCAGGAACTGGTGGCAATATTGCCAATCCCTCCAGCCCGACAAGCAATTTTACAGGGTTACCTGGAAATTCCTACACCCTCAGGTGGACGATTACTGCAACCTGCGGATCCAACCACGATGATGTGGTGATCAGTTTCTGGAGTTGCGGTCAAGGCTGTAAGGATACGAGAGACTCCAAAACTTATCAAACTGTTCTGATAGGCACGCAGTGCTGGTTTGCTCAAAACATCAACGTTGGCACGAAAATACTCGGAACTGCGAGCCAAACAAATAACAGTATCATTGAGAAGTACTGTTACAATGATGATGAGAACAATTGTAACACGTATGGTGGTTTATACCAGTGGAATGAAGCGATGCAATATTCAACCACTCCGGGTGTACAGGGCATCTGCCCGACAGGCTGGCATTTACCAACAGATGCCGAATGGACAACCCTTACAACCTTTTTGGGTGGCGAAGCTGTTGCTGGAGGTAAGATGAAAGAAACAGGAACCACTCATTGGGCTTCACCAAATACCGGCGCAACCAACAGCAGCGGCTTTACTGCTCTTCCGGGCGGCATCAAGTTAAGCAATGGCGATTTCAGCGGTCTTACAGGCAACGCCTTGTTCTGGTCGTCGTCGCAGCTCGGTGCAACAAGCGCGTGGATCCTGGGCCTAAGCTACGGTAACGAGTACGTGAGCCATTACTCCAACCTCAAGACAGACGGTTTTTCGAGCAGGTGTGTCAAGGATAATTAATTATTTTATCATTTATAGGGCAGGCGTGTGAGGGGGCTTATTTTTTTGCGAAGGAACTCCCCACCCGACAGATAACGAAGCACCTGTTGGGTGACAGTTATTATGCGAAAGTAAAATAGGCGTTGATCATGAAGTTCCAGAGGGTCACAATAACTGTTGCCACCAGCTTGGACAAATAAAAATTTACCTTAAATCTACCGTTCATCAACCAGATGATAGCACTGTTGATCGCAAGGCCGATCAGGGCAATGATAAAAAATCTTGTGAATTCCTGGACAATATGCGGGTTCTGGCTTTGAAATGTCCAGACTCTGTTTAACATGTAATTGGTCGTGGCAGCCACTGTGAAACCGATTGCATTTGCTACGTATTTCTGTAATTTGACTACCTCCTTAAAAAAATAGGTAAACCCGAAATCAACAAAGATGCCAGAAAATCCAACCATACAGAATTTGACGAATTTCAGCAGGAAAACTTTGGTGATGAGTTGATTGAAATCCATGATGAAAGAAATATTTATTTTTGAATGCTGTCTTTGAAACTGTTTACAATTTACGATTGGACGATTTACGATCGACGATTGAATTGCCAGATTTACGATCGACGGATGGATTATAAAAAATCGTAAATCGGAAATCTTTAACTTGATTCGTAAATCGTAAATCGTCCAATCGTAAATCCTATAGTTTATTAGTAAGTAAATTCAAGAACTCCAATAACAGTTATTTAGGAATCCTTATTATAGCTGGATGATCAGAACCTCATTCTTCTCATTCCTGATTACTTCCACACTGATTGTCAGACCTGCTTTAAGTTTCCCTAACCTGGCCATGTATTCATAAATATTCCCGACAGGCATCCCATTGATGGAAATAATGATATCGCCTTTGAGCATTCCTCCTTTATCAGCGGGACCGTCTTTTGTAACGCCATCAATGCGCAATCCTTTCTTCTCTGTTCCTGCAAAATCCGGCATAATTCCGAGTGTCACCTTCAATCTTCTTCCACCACGGCCTTCAGCTGCTTTTTTACCTGATTCTTTAAAAGTCGGTGGATGGCTCATTCTATCCACATCTTTGATGATATTACAGGCAAAATCACCGATAATTTTTTCGGTTTCATAATCCAGCCTGGATGCCTGATCAAATGGTGTATGATAATCGGTATGCGCACCGGTTGTAAAATAGAAAACCGGGATGTTTGATGAATAGAATGCAGCATGGTCAGACGGGCCGTAGCCATCAGGTGAATGCGTCACAGTGAAGGGCAACGATTTCTCGAATTTCAGGATAATGGAATCTCCTTCCAATGAAGTCCCGGTACCACTGATTGAAATTGAATTTTTTGATTTATCGAACCTTCCAACCATATCAAAGTTAAACATGGCTTTAATCTTTTTCAGATCTACCGGGCAATGATCTACAAAGTATTTTGAACCCAGCAATCCCATCTCTTCCCCGGAGAATGCCACCAAAATAATACTTCGTTTCAGTTCCTTCCTGACAGATTCTAATTTCCCTGCCAATTCAATCACCATGGCTGTTCCGGAAGCATTGTCGTCCGCACCATAATGGACAGCTACGGTATCCGGCATACGGGATCCTGAACCGGGTCCACCAAAACCGAGATGATCATAATGACCGCCAATTAAGATATATTCACTTTTTAATACAGGATCGTTTCCTTCGATCATTCCAATTACGTTGGCCGTCCTGGCTTTTTTCAGCACAAGGTCGGTTGATGCATTAACAGCCACATGGAGTTCTAACGTTTTAGGTTGACGCGTCCGGTTCAGCATATTTTCCAGAGAGTCAATCAGGAATCCAGAGCTAGCAAGCAATTTATTCGCGACTGCCCGTTTTATGTTGATCACAGGAAGACCTGAAGTAACATCGTTGTTTTCACTGTGAAGCCCGATCAGTTTATCATCTTTGTCCACGGCAACAGGCGACACAACCAGTACGCCGATTGCCCCATGGTCTTTGGCAACAAGAATCTTTCCCCGGATTTCTGTATAGGGAATAAATTTGCTGTCCTGTTTATCCATCTCAGGATCGCCACGGAGGAGTATGACCCATTTTCCTTTTACATCTGCACCATCATAATCCTTCCATTTCAGACTATCCTGGTCAATGTCAAAACCATATCCTAAAAATACCACAGGGGCTTTGACATCCGCATTGGATGAGTAGGCCAGGGGCATGAAATCCTTGTTTAATTTTCCAGTGAACCCTTCAAATTCCATCTTATTACCTGTGCCCGTGACAATGTCAGTGACGATCTCAAAATATTGGAATCCGCTTTCTCCCATAAGCGTAACGCCGGATTGCCTGAATTGACTCCGGATATATTCTGCAGCAAGATCCCCGCCTTTTGTCCCGGGTTTACGTCCTTGCAGAGAATCGGAAGCAAGGTAATACACGTCGGATTTTAATTCTTTAACAGTGATTTCAGACTTCCGCTGTGAAAATCCGGTAACGGTCAGTCCTAAAAGAAGAAAATAAATAAAAGTTTTTTTCATACGGGAATAGACAAAATAAGTTTATAAAACAACTTTTGAATCGCTCAATCCTGTGTTAATTTAATCAAAAACCAACTCTGTGGCTCTTTGTGAGATTACTCTGTGGTCCTCTGGGAAACAAAAATTACACAGAGATTCACGGAGAAGGCACTGAGGTTCACAGAGAAATTCAGAATCTTACATATAGAAAAATCATCGGTACGGATTCTTCTTACTTGTTATTAATTTTTTGTATTACTCCTCCGCCAACAACAATGTCATCCTGGTAAAATACTGCAGATTGTCCCGGAGTAATTCCATCATTCGGAACATGGAAAGTGACTTTCACAGTTCCTTGATCTGATGGTTCAACAATGGCATCATTTTCCTGCTGGGCAGAACGTATCCTTGCTTTCACTTCAATTGTTCCTTTCAGGTCTTTGAAAGCAATCCAGTTTATATCGTTCACGATACAGGATGAACCCATGATTTCGTCACGCGTTCCTACAATAACTTCATTCTTCCCCGGATCCAGTTCAATCACGTAAAGTGGCTCTGAATAGGCGACACCAATTCCTTTACGTTGTCCGATCGTAAAGTTCCAAAATCCATTGTGTCTTCCCAGAACAGCACGTTTGTTGTTTACAATATTTCCTGGTTTGTCTTCAACTTCCAGTAAATCCTTATAATCTCCGCTATAAAAATCCTGGCTTTCTTCTTTTTCTGATAATGGAAGATTGATTTGGGATGCAATTTTCCGCACTTCCTTTTTCGTCAGGTTCCCGATTGGAAAGAGGAGTCGTGAAAGTTGTTCCTGGGATAGCCGATAGATGAAATAGGTCTGATCTTTCTTTGGATCCACGCCTTTTTTCAATAAATACCGTTGGTGCAGTTCACTCCAATTCACACGGGCATAATGTCCCGTGGCAAAATAATCAAACTCCAAACCGTTCAACCTGGCCATATCGGGGAGCATTCCGAATTTTATCAGCTGGTTACATTTCACGCATGGATTCGGGGTCCGGCCACTGAGATATTCCTGTTTGAAGTAATCCAGGACAAGGGTTTTATAACGCTGAGAACAATCAAATACGTGATATGGAATGTCAAGAATAGCAGCCAGTTCACGGGCTTCTTCAATTTCTTCATTTTCGTCCGGGCCATAACAGGCATGTTTGCCGGATGATCCCGCACCGGGTTTTCCATCCCATATTGACATTGTCACTCCTGTCACTTCATAACCTTCCTGTTTTAAAAGGTATGCTGCAACTGAAGAATCTACTCCCCCGCTAAGCCCAACAATTACTTTTCTCTTGGATGACAAATTTTTCTGAATTAAGCGGTGCAAAGGTAAGAATATTTGCTACTGCTGATGATTCTTCATCGCGCCTGTCTGCTGTGAAGCACTACGATAAGGTAGATTGTAACAATAAAGACGCCTGTACCGGATATCATGAACATGCTTTTTGGTCCAAGGGTCTGCCACAGGAGACCAGCAAGGATGCTGGCAAGAAGCGTCATAATACTGGCAAAACTTGTATAAAAGCCAATCGCAGTTGCAGTATCAGACTTTTTAGCCATATTGGAAATCAACGCTTTGGATACACCTTCGGTGGAAGCCGCATAAATCCCATAAAAAAAGAACAAAACCGCGAAAGTAATTGTTGAAGCAGCAAATCCAAAGAAGAAATAGACAAACGAAAAGATAAAAAGGCCGGTGAGGAGCATGGTCTTAAGCCCGATTTTATCTGCGATCGCCCCGATGGGATATGAAAACAACGCATAAATAAGGTTGTAGAATATATAGAACCCGATCATTCGGGAGTCGGAAATGCCTGAATATTTTAGGGCAAGCAGCAAAAAGGCGTCTGAGCTGTTAAACAGTGTGAAAATCAGCAGACCAGGGATAAGAAGGCGAAAGCCAGCCGATGCCTGGTTCCAATATTTAAAGTATGAGAAAAAGCCAGGTTTAGCCTGCACTTTGGAATTTTGTTGAGATTTCAGGTTTGTTTCTCCTGATTTTTCCTTTAGTAAAAAAGTCATTAAAACAGCAAGGATTCCCGGAACAAAAGCGATAATGAAAAGCCATTTGTATTCATTCGGATAGAAATAAAGAAAGATCAGGGCAAATACAGGCCCAATAGCAGCCCCAACAGTATCCATTGCACGGTGAAAACCAAAGACTTTTCCTTTGTGCTCACGGGTGGTTTCATCACTGAGCATTGCGTCCCTGGCTCCAGTCCGGATTCCTTTGCCAAAACGGTCCAGCGTGCGGGCAAAAAATATCCAGAGCGGGAAAGTAAAAATCGCCATCATCGGCTTGGAAATTGCACTCAGGGAATATCCGGCCCGTATAAAAGGAACACGTTTTTTCAGGATATCCGACAGATTTCCGAAATAGCCTTTGGAAATGCCGGCCGTTGCTTCTGCAAAACCTTCCAGAATGCCGATGAGTAAAATGGAAAACCCAATGGATCGAAGATAAACCGGCATAATGGGATACAACATTTCACTGGCAATGTCAGTGAAAAGACTGACAAAAGAGATGAGGAGAATGGTTTTGGTGATGATCTTTCTCATTGACATCCTTCCATCAATACCCAAAATAAGTCAAATATTCTTTTCCTACATCCCTGAGCTTATTGTTCCAGTGTTTGCTCGCGGATCTTGCATTTTCCACCGTGACGTTATCCTTGTATTGCAATTTTTTTAATGTCAACAGTGAATTCATTCGTGTTTCAAATTCGAATTTCGGACCGGTATATCTGATCAGCTCCTGCAAGTACTCGTTTTTACCGCTATGAACAGCAATTTCCAGCCATTTCATCCGGATGTTCAATCCACGCCATCCTGTCAGGGATTTTGTCTGGTCGAGGTATGAATCAATGTTTTCAGGGAACGACAAGCATAAATTTTGGAGGGCGAGTTCAATGTTCAGGTAAGAAGAATCCTGTAATGCCTTTTCGAAATCCTTCCGGAGTGCAACCGGAATGGGAGAAATTTCCCTGAGCGCCGTTTTCCTGACGTTGGCGTCCGGGTCATTCATTGCCATATGAAAAATTGAAACGGCAGAATCTGTTCGTTCAGATGAAAGCTGGTGAATGATCTCAGATTTTGTCAGGTGAAATTTTTCGTGTTGATAGCAATCAATAAGTAAATTCCTCTTTAAGGCTATTGGTGTATTTCTCATCGTAACCAGTGCATCAAATCTATCGATCATTTTTTTAGCCTTTTGTGCCTGGTCCGCCAGCTCTTCAAAGTTTCTATCAAATGAAACTTTTTTTACAACTTTCCTTCCGGGATCAAACAGTACAAAAGAGATTGGTTTTTTCTGCATATTTGGAATCGTAATTTCATGAAATTGATTTTCGATCCAGGCTTTCAGGGAGTCTGATGTGCCATCCTTATAATGAACTTCAAACCAAATGGGCATTTTGATTAAACCGATGAGCTCATTGGTTTCCTGCACCTGGTAAACTTGAAAAATAGTGGTGCGTTTCCCGGTTGTATCATCACGAACAGTATATGAAACCTTGTAATTTGGCTCACCGCCGTGGTTCACCCATTCATCGAAAAACCAATTGTATTGTTTCCCGGTAACATCGTACACACAACGAATGAAATTGCTGGTCTCGGAATAATTAAATCCCCAGCGATCAAGATACACCTTCACTGCTTCCCGGAATTCCCGCTCGCCCATGACATTCCGCAACATTCCCAGCACTAATGAACCTTTCTGGTAAATCCTGGCCGTCCCGCCCATGGAACTTCCAACCGGATAATTATTTGTTTTTGAGGCAGCCAGCGCCAGGTTCAGTTCATCATTCATGCTGTTCTGGTAATAATCTTCGCCAAACACCGACCGGTCAAACATCTTCGCATAATAGGTTCCGAAACTCTCAGTAAGCCATACATCTTTGTTGGCCAATTGCGTGATGCAGTTCCCGAACCATTGGTGAGCCATTTCGTGGGCGTTGGTATTGATATAGTTTCGTTGCCAGAATGCATGGGGATCAATCAGCATGAAATCGCCAAACACAGTGGCAGTGGTTGTTTCCATTGCCCCGTACATGTAATCAATCACTGGTGCCTGACGATACACGGCATATGGATAATTAACTCCCAGCTCGTTTTCAAAGAAATCCATCATGTTTGCCGTGAACTGGTAGGTTGGCATAACACGGTTTTCCTGACCTGTATAGAACCAGTATTCTAAAGGAACTCCTCCTTTTGACTTAACAGTTTTAAAATCATAATCACCGATAACGACACAAGTAGAGAAATACGGATGATTCCGGGTCATTCGATAATGCCAGGTTCTGGTATTATCAGGATTTTCAGTTACTTCCAAGCGTTCGCCATTGGCAAAAACCTTGTACGCTTTATCGAACGTGTAGGCCATATCCATAGTAATTCGCGCATCCATGTATGGAAGCCACCCATTCGGCCGATGCGCCCAGATCTCCTTCCGTTTGCCTTCTTCTTCCGGTTTCCAGCCAATAAAATAAATTGCTCCAGCCTGCGGACGTGCCTCATAATTCAAGATTAGTCGGTATTCTTTTGAACGTTCAAGAAGTCCTGAAGGTGGATAAATGATAAGGTTATTGTTCAGCAGCTTCCAATTCATGGGATCAGGCTTGTAATCAATATTCTTTCCAAGGATTTGAATAAATTTTATTGTAAAATCGGGAGCAGAAAAAACAATTGAGTCAGTTTGATAGCGGTTGGGAACAAAGGTTAATTCAGTCTTTGCAATAACCAGATTCTCATCTGGTATAAACCTGATATCTGCAGTTATGTGTTTCAATGTGATCATCAGATCAGGCGGATTTGAAGCGGCGTCCTGGTAGTACGATACAGTTTTATCTTGCCCGGCAAGAGTAAAGGAATACAGAATGAAAAGAAGGATAAAGGCTGGTTTTATCATAGGATTCTCATAGTTACCGTGATGTTGTTTTATTGTTCTTTTATCATTTATTGCCCTCAGGCCGGGCGGGCCTCGTCACTACAAACCAATTGGCAACTCTTTCCCGAGTAAAATGGCTTTCATCCTCTTCATCGGTTGCCAGTCCGACATTATGCCACAATACCAATTATTTTCGTATGTTTATCCTATTCCAAATGCCCTATTTTACTAAACTCACAAGCCAAAAATAGCAAATTTTCCAAAAGAAACATATCGCTTACTGAGAAACTTGTTCTTTCCTTTCTCATTATCAGGATTGGTGTTATCTCTAAAATTAGTTTTTATTCCTTCTTCAGCACGAGGAATGCCTTGATGAGCCAAACTTTCGACCAATCAACTTCGTTAAGACCGGATAAAAAGAACCAGGGAGAGATATTTTCAGTGATCACCTAAAGGATTTTATCCTTCTTACCAATTCGAATGATAAAATGAAGCTGTGTTCCTTGAAAATGCAAGCAGAAATAAGGGAAATGGGTCACTTGAAAAGAGGAAGTATCATTTCCCAAGACCGCAATATATGATAAATGAGGACTACAACGAAGACAACAGGAAAACTTGTGATAAATCAATGATTTTCCGGAGAACCCGTAATATTTCATAAAGCCTTCTGCAGTTTGAAAATACATATTATCTTTAAATTACAAGTCTAATACATTCGTTTTATATGCAAATGAGTATAAAACAATTCCCTTATAACATGTTCATTTCCACGCATTTTCATTGCTTTTTTCAATCCCTTTTCACCAAGTATTTCCGCACAGCTGTGCGTTGTGTTGATATATAAAGATGCCCCTTTTGGTATCAAACTGAAAAAATTGACTTACCTTTGTCTCTCGTTAGGCTGCACCCCTGACCCCAAAATTTCCAAAAA
>CAIWTA010000090.1 GCA_903915465.1 uncultured Bacteroidales bacterium
ATCTCCTATGAAGTAGGTGGTAAACAGTTATTCAAATTTGGGAAATTTGTCGGAATGGTTGACATTTCAGGATTCCTTGAGAATTATGAGGATTATGTGGAATTCAATTTTGGGGTGTGGGGGAATAGCCCTAACCCAAAGAAGGATAACGGGTTCAAATTTCTGAATACGGGGCCTGCCCGGATCTATGGTGTAGACATGACAATTAATGCTGAAGGGAAGATATTTAAAGACACTGAAATGTCTTTGCTGATCGGATATACATATTCAGTTCCACAAGCGCTTGATACTGATTTTGTGTTTTACAGCCATTATGTGGCACTGAGTGGAAGGACTAAGAATTATACCTATGCCAATACATCGTCTGATCCCAGCGGAAGCATCTTGAAATACCGTATCCAACACCTTGTCAAGTCGGATATCCAGATTACTTATAAGAAGAAATTTTCTGCAGGAATTACAGGCAGGTATTATGGTTTCATGAAGAATATAGACAAATTCCTGGAAGACCTGGATAAACCAGCGCCATTGATGCATTCCGGTATTGTCAAGTATCGGGATGAACATCATTCAGGAAACTTTATTGTTGATTTTCGGATAAGTTATAGCTACCGCGACTTTAAGGTTTCACTCATGGTAAATAATTTCTTTAATACTGAGTATTCACTGAGGCCAATAACAATTGAAGCTCCACGGACAACATCATTGCAGGTTCTCTTACATATCTAAACAAATCAATTAACAAAACTTTAAAATTTAACTTATGAAAAGAATTTTCACATTAGTAGCCCTTTTGTTTTGCGGTTTTACTTTCGGATTTGGTCAATCAGGTATTTATGGCGGAGATTTCGAACATTGGAAACAAAAACCCATCTATCAATACTTTGAACCTGACAGCAGTTATTTTTCAACATTGAATCAATTGGATACTGTTGTCGCAATGCAGCCTATGGTAACAGTTTATCGATGTGATACAGCGCATAGCGGCACTTATTCAGCAAAAACGATTACACGTTATTTTTCCTTGATGGATATTATCATACCCGGGGTAATCGGAACAATAAAGATCGATTGGGTTTGGAACAAGGCAATCCTTGGAATGCCTTATCCATATGGAGATTCAATACCACAGGTATTTTCCGGATATTACCAGTCTTATCCTGTAGGCAACGATTCTTCAGCCGCAGTAATTCTTCTTTCTAAATGGAACACAGCTTCACACAAACGGGATACGTTGGCTTTCAATTATATGGCATTTCATGGAACAGTAAATGCCTGGACATATTTCGAAACCCCGATTTCCTATTTTGATCCAATGACCAAACCCGATTCACTGACTATTCTTCTGTTATCGTGCGGAGGATTCAATGCACTCAACATGTTCGGAAGCCAGGGACAGATTGGCAGCATGGCCCTGTTTGATGATGTTTCATTAACAGGATTCTTTGGCGTTGGACTTCGTCAGTTATTAATACCATCAATGATGGTCAGGCTTTCACCGAACCCAGCGTCCAGCTTTTTAAATGTCGAACTGGGAAGTGATATTAAGGACGGTTATTTTGAAGTATACAATGCCCAGGCACAACTGATAAAACAATACCTGATAACAGGTAAATACTGCCAAATCAATGTGGGTGATCTTTCTGCCGGCACATATTATTATAAATTGACCAGCAACAACAAATTGCTTAATTCAGGAACATTTATCGTTACAAAATAATCGTTAATTACAAATTTTATGACTGAAATTAAAACTTCTCAGATGGCTTACGACCTGGAAGACAGGTACGGAGCGCACAACTATCATCCGCTGCCAGTAGTACTTGCAAAAGGCCAGGGGGTATTTATGTGGGATGTGGAAGGAAAAAGGTATTATGACTTTCTCTCTGCATATTCTGCAGTCAACCAGGGGCATTGTCATCCAAAAATCATTCAGGCACTGATAAACCAGGCACAAACGCTGGAACTTACTTCCCGCGCTTTTTATAATAATGTGCTTGGGGAATATGAAAAATTCATTACCGGCTATTTTGGTTATGAGAAAGTTCTGCCAATGAACTCCGGAGCTGAAGCGGATGAGACAGCCCTCAAGCTCACGCGAAAATGGGCCTATAAGGTAAAAGGAATTCCGGAAAACCAGGCAAAAATCATCTGTTGTGAAAACAACTTTCATGGCCGGACAATCTCAATCATATCGATGTCAACTGATCCTCAGGCAAGGGCAGATTTTGGCCCATTTACTCCGGGATTTATCACTATTCCTTACGATGATTTGATTTCGCTTGAAAAAGCCTTGGAAGACCCCAATGTGGCTGGATTCCTGGTTGAACCAATCCAGGGAGAAGCGGGTGTATACGTTCCGCAAGAAGGTTACCTGAAGAAAGCATGGGAAATGTGTAAAGCGAAGAATGTCCTTCTTATCGCAGATGAAGTCCAAACGGGGATTGCCCGCACCGGTAAGTTATTGGCAAGCGAATGGGAAGAGGTTCGTCCAGATATCCTGATCCTTGGAAAAGCTCTTTCCGGCGGTGTTTACCCAATTTCAGCAGTGCTTTCTGACGATCATATTATGCTCACCATCAAACCGGGTGAACATGGATCTACTTTTGGCGGTAACCCTATAGCCTGCAAGGTTGCTATTGCCGCTCTCGAAGTAATCCGTGAAGAAAAACTTGCGGATAACGCAGAGAGAATGGGCAATATTTTTCGTGAAGAATTGAGGAAAATTCAATCTCCTATGGTTGAACTGGTGCGTGGAAAGGGCTTACTGAATGCTGCCGTGATCAAGCCGATGAATGGAAAGACTGCCTGGGATGTTTGTTTAAAAATGAGGGATAACGGTCTCCTAGCAAAACCTACTCACGATCACATCATCAGGTTTGCACCACCTTTGGTAATCAATGAAGCACAGATTCGCGAATCAGTTGAGATCATTGCACTCTCATTGAAGTCGTTCTCCTGATTGTCTATTTTCGACTTTTGACTTTTGACTTTTGACTTTCGACTTTTGACTTTTGACTTTTGACTTTTGACTTTCGACTTTTGACTTTCGACTTTAAAGCATTTTTATCCTGAATCACCAATCACCGCACTATCCGGCAAGGGTATCGCGGTGATTTTTTGTTCATAATTGCAATTTAGCACTATCAGATCCGAGATCCGAGATCCGAAATCTGAGATCTGAGATCTGATCTGTAAAGTGCGGAAAAAATTACTCCGGATTTCGGATCTCGGATTTTCTTCAGAACGTTGCCAGTACCTTCAGATTGAATTGCCTTGGTGTG
>CAIWTA010000091.1 GCA_903915465.1 uncultured Bacteroidales bacterium
CGGTATGAAAGCATTGGTTACTTATTCGCGTAAGCGGCATGAGAAAAGCATGGGGCAAAAGCTTGCTGCAGAGATTGTTGCTGCATTTAAAGAAGAAGGTGCAGCGTATAAAAGAAAAGAGGATACACACAGAATGGCAGAAGCAAACAAAGCATTCTCTCATTTCAGGTTTTAGTAATAATACTGACTTGGTTCATAACACTTAAGAAAAGAAGATAGCGATTTAGTACAGACAATGTCAGAGAAGTTAACAAATATCAGGAACATTGGCATTATGGCTCATATCGATGCTGGGAAAACCACTACGACTGAGCGTATTCTGTATTATACCGGGATCAATTACAAAATTGGTGAAGTTCATGATGGTACAGCTACTATGGACTGGATGGTTCAGGAACAGGAGCGTGGAATCACAATTACTTCTGCTGCCACTACTGTTTATTGGGATTATCTGAAAGAAAAGTTCCGGATTAATATCATCGACACTCCCGGACATGTAGATTTTACAGTCGAGGTTGAGCGTTCACTCAGGATTCTCGATGGCGCTGTTGCACTTTTTTGTGCAGTTGGCGGTGTCGAACCTCAAAGTGAAACGGTTTGGAAACAAGCCAATAAATATCATGTGCCCCGTATCTGTTTCATCAATAAAATGGATCGCACCGGGGCTGATTTTTTTAATGTCCTAAACCAAATTAAAGAAAGACTGGGAGCCAACCCCATTCCTATTCAGATTCCGATTGGCTCTGAGGAAGAATTTACGGGGGTTGTAGATCTGGTTTCCAAGAAAGCCTTCATTTGGGAAGACGAATCTCTTGGGAAAAATTATCATGAGATCGCAATACCTGATGATCTTCTGGAGTTGGTTGATATTTACCGGGCAAAATTAATTGAGGGTGCGGCGGAAGAGAGCGATCAATTGCTCACAAAATATATTCAGGATCCTTCTTCCATCAGCGAAGATGAAATTAATGCAGCGATACGAAAAGCGACTATCGAGAACAAGATAACACCTGTTATCTGTGGCGCAGCGTTTAAAAATAAAGGAATTCAACTGCTTATTGATTCAGTTATTAAATACCTTCCTTCACCACTTGAAATTCTTGCTGTAAAAGGAGTAAATCCATATACCAACAAGGAAGAATCACGTAACCCGGATCCTGACGCACCTTTTACTGCAATTGCCTTTAAGATCGCGACTGATCCGTTTATGGGCAGAATAGCATTTTTCCGGGTTTATTCCGGAGCTCTTGATGCCGGGACAACAGTCTTGAACACTAATACTGATAAGAAAGAGCGTATCATGCGACTTTTTCTGATGCACGCTAACAAACAAAATCCAATCAAGCGGATCGAAGCCGGTGAAATCGGTGCTGCAGTTGGATTAAAAGATATTCATACCGGTGATACACTCTGTGATGCTAAACATCCAATCATCTTGGAAATTATGGCATTTCCGGAGCCTGTTATTAATATGGCAATTGAGCCTAAGACACAGGATGATTTGGATAAATTAATGGTGGCACTTAGGAAGTTATCTGAAGAAGACCCGACCTTTAAAGTAAAGGTTGATGATGAAACAGGACAAACAGTTATTAGCGGTATGGGTGAACTTCACCTCGAAATCATTGCCGACCGTTTACGCAGGGAATTTAATATTGATTGTAGCCGTGGGAATCCACAAGTTGCATACAAAGAAGCAATTACTAATAAGGTTCTTCACCATGAGGTGTATAAAAAACAAACCGGTGGAAAAGGTAAGTTTGCTGACCTAGTTATAGAAGTTTCTCCCGCAGATAAAGGAATTAAAGGTCTTCAATTTATTAATGAAATAAAAGGAGGAAACATTCCAAAGGAATTTATACCTGCGATAGAAAAGGGATTAAAATCCGGGTTACAGAATGGCCCGATCATTGGCTATCCTATTGAAAGCATTAAGGTTAGGTTGATTGATGGATCATTTCATAGTGTTGATTCTGATGCTTTGGCTTTTCAGATTGCAGCCGGGATTGCTTTGAAAGAAGCTTGTAAGAAAGCGAAAGCTGTTTTATTGGAACCAATTATGCGATTTGAAATTGTAACCCCAAGCCAATATTTGGGAGATGTTACAGGTGATCTTAATAAAAGAAGAGGACAGGTGGAAGAAGTTCAATCCAGAATGTTGGATCAGGTAATCCTGGGAAAGGTTCCTTTGTCTGAAATGTTTGGATACGTCACAACTTTACGCAGCGTAACTTCAGGAAGAGCAACTTGTATGCTTGAGTTCTCTCTTTACGGAGCGGCCCCGCAGGAAATTATGAATGAAGTTTTATTAAAGATGAGGGGATATGTTCCCTTATATCAATAATCATAAGCGATGACAGCCAGAAACTTGTTTCAACAATAAATATAAAAGAAGTGAGTCAGAGAATTAGAATAAAACTAAAGTCGTACGATTACAGCCTGGTTGATAAGTCAGCCGAGAAAATCGTAAAAACGGTGAAAGCAACAGGAGCTGTTGTTAGTGGTCCGATTCCATTACCCACGGACAAAAAGATTTTCACTGTCCTGAGGTCCACTTTTGTGAACAAAAAATCAAGGGAGCAATTCCAGCTTTGTTCTTATAAACGGTTAATGGATATATATAGCACCACATCGAAAACTATCGATGCCCTGATGAAGCTTGAGCTTCCAAGTGGTGTTGAGGTAGAAATTAAGGTTTGATCGTAACTTTTATTGAACTGAAAAACAGATAGAGATGTCAGGATTAATTGGAAAAAAAATTGGGATGACCAGCATTTACGATGCCAATGGGAAAAATGTTCCCTGCACGTTAATAGAAGCGGGTCCTTGTGTTGTAACTCAGGTGAGGTCTGTGGAGAAAGATGGGTATGATGCTATTCAACTTGCTTTTGAGGATAAGAAGGAAAAACATACTTCAAAAGCGATGAAAGGTCACTTTGCCAAAGCAGGGATTACTCCCAAGAAAGTGGTTTCTGAGTTCACCCGTTTTGAAGTTGGTCACCAGAAACAATTTGGAGATATATTGAAGGTGGATATATTTGTTGAAGGAGAATTCATAGATGTGGTTGGTAAGTCAAAAGGAAAAGGCTTTCAGGGTGTTGTAAAACGTCACCATTTTCATGGAGTTGGCGCAGCAACACATGGACAGCATAACCGTTTGAGAGCTCCCGGTTCAGTTGGCGCTTCTTCCTGGCCTTCAAGAGTATTTCCGGGACTGCGGATGGCAGGCAGAATGGGAGGAAACAAAGTGAAAGTGATCAATCTTCAGGTATTGAAGATTATCGTTGATAAAAATTTAATCCTGGTCAAAGGTGCTGTTCCGGGACATAATGGTTCATATGTAATTATTGAAAGATGGAATTAGAAGTATATAACATCAAAGGAGCTAAGACAGATAGAAAGGTCACGCTTGACGATACTATATTTGGTATTGAACCAAATGATCACGCGATTTATCTGGATGTAAAGCAGCATATGGCAAACAAACGCCAGGGAACGCATGATTCATTAGAAAAATCAACGGTTTCTGGGAGTACTAAAAAACTTAAAAAGCAAAAAGGAACTGGCGGAGCACGTGCCGGCAGCATCAAGAATCCATTGTACAGGGGTGGTGCAAGAGTTTTTGGTCCTCATCCAAGAGATTACAACTTTAAACTGAATAAGAAGTTGAAGAAGCTTGCTCGCAAGTCTGCTTTTAGTTATAAGTTAAAAGACAACGGCATCCTGGTTATGGAGGATTTTTCATTGGAAATTCCGAAAACCAAGGATTTCATTGAAATTTTGAAAAATTTCAAACTTACAGGACAAAAAGCTTTATTGGTGATGTCAAATACAGATGTTAATGTTTTATTATCCGCAAGGAATTTGAAGAAGGTGAAAATCATTCGTGCATCCGACCTGAACACATATGAGATACTGGATGCGAAAATCATGTTAATTACTGAAAGTTCAGTGAAGGAAATTGAAAAAATCCATCAAAACTAATTCTGCGATTTACAACTCCAACAATTATTAGCGATGAGTAGTATTATTATCAAGCCGATTATTACCGAAAAAATGACCCACATGGGCGAGAAGCTCAACCGTTACGGGTTTAGGGTAGATAAAAAGGCAAATAAATTACAGATTAAACGAGCAATTATGGATTTATATGGTGTTGACGTTGTTGAGATCAATACCATGGTAGTGACAGGTAAAAGTAAGACCCGTTATTCCAAAACAGGTTTTATTGCCGGAAGATCCAGCTCTTATAAAAAAGCCATCATCACATTGGCACAAGGTGAAACTATTGATTTTTACAGCAATATTTAATTAAATGGCGCTTAAGAAGTATAACCCAACAACCCCTGGTCAACGCTTTAAGCTGATCAGTTCGTTTGATGAAATAACAAGCGACAAGCCGGAAAAGAGCCTGATGCTCCCTAAACGCAGGACGGGTGGAAGAAACAACGAAGGAAAAATGACCATGCGTTACATGGGCGGTGGTCATAAACAGATGTACAGAATCATCGACTTCAAGAGAGACAAAGAGGAAATTTCGGCAGTTGTGAAGACGATCGAGTATGATCCTAACAGAACTGCCAGAATAGCTCTTGTTGTTTATGCTGACGGTGAGAAGCGATATATCATTGCACCTCACGGTTTGAAAGTCGGGCAGGCCATCATTTCAGGGAAAGGTGTTGCACCAGAAATCGGGAATACGCTTTATCTAAGTGAAATACCTTTTGGCACTGTTATTCATAATGTAGAGCTGAGGCCCGGGCAAGGTGCAAAAATGGTCAGAAGTGGCGGTACTTACGCACAATTGATGTCGAGAGATGGTAAATTTGCTATTCTTAAGATGCCATCGGGAGAAACCCGTATGATTCTTCAAGCCTGCAAAGCAACGATCGGGATGGTTTCAAACACTGACCATAACCTGGAGTCTTCAGGGAAAGCAGGAAGAAGCCGTTGGTTAGGAAGAAGACCTCGTACGCGTGGTGTTGTAATGAACCCGGTTGACCATCCGATGGGCGGAGGTGAAGGAAGAGCTACAGGCGGGCATCCCAGATCACGGAAAGGAATTCCTGCAAAGGGCTACAAGACACGTTCGAAGAAAAAGAGCAGCAACAAGTACATCGTCGAAAAAAGAAAGAAATAATATTAATAATCTCTTGATATGAGTCGTTCTCTTAAGAAAGGTCCTTTCATTAATTATAAATTAGAAAAGAAAGTCATCGAGGCTTCTGAAACTAAAAAGAAGACCGTAATCAAAACCTGGTCAAGGGGCTCCATGATATCTCCGGATTTTGTTGGGCAGACCATTGCTGTATACAATGGGAATAAGTTTATCCCGGTATATGTAACTGAAAATATGGTGGGTCATAAACTTGGAGAATTTGCTCCAACTCGTATTTTCAGAGGACATGCAGGAAATAAAGATAAAGGTAAGAAATAAGAATAATCTCACGACATTATGGGCGTTAAAATTCATAACAGAGCCGAAAAGCGTAAAGAGGAAAAAAAGAACCTTTACTTTGCGAGGCTGAACAGCTGTCCTACTTCTCCACGAAAAATGAGATTGATAGCTGATATGATCCGAGGCAAAAAGGTAGAACTTGCTTTACATCTGCTGAAAAATTCACCGCAAGCTTCAAGTGAAAGGTTGCATAAACTGCTTTTATCTGCAATAGCTAACTGGCAAGCTAAGAATGAAGGGGTTCGTTTGGAAGAAAGCGACCTTTACATTTCAGAAATTTTTGTGGACAGTGGAAGGATGTTAAAACGGATTCATACTGCACCGCAAGGGCGTGCACATCGTATCCGGAAACGTTCCAACCATGTAACTTTGTACGTAGATAGCCGAAATCCTACTACGAAAGAATTAGAAGAAGCAATTACAGAAACAAAAGCATAACGAACACTTGAATAATTAAAAGAGATTTTAATGGGACAAAAGACAAATCCAATTGCGAACAGGTTAGGGATAATCCGTGGGTGGGATTCAAACTGGTACGGAGGAAAAAACTTTGCCTCCAAACTGATAGAAGATGACCAGATAAGGAAATATCTCAATGCTCGTCTTTCTAAAGCGGGAATTTCTAAGATTGTTATTGAAAGAACATTGAAATTAGTTACTGTGACTATTCATACAGCCAGGCCAGGGATAATCATTGGCAAAGGTGGCACGGAGGTTGATAAGTTGAAGGAGGAGTTGAAGAAGGTTACTAAGAAGGAGATCCAGATTAACATTTCTGAGATCAAGCGCCCGGAGATGGACTCAGTAATTGTTGCGAATACAGTAGCCAGCCAGATCGAGGGAAGAATTTCTTACCGCAGGGCGATCAAAACTTCGATTGCTTCCGCCATTCGTATGGGTGCTGAAGGAATTAAGATTTTGATTTCCGGCCGTGTTGGAGGTGCTGAAATGGCACGTCGTGAGCAGCATAAGGAAGGAAGAATCCCTTTACACACATTCCGTGCTGATATTGATTATGCAACTGCCGAAGCTCATACTACTTATGGAAGAATTGGAATTAAAGTCTGGATTTGTAAAGGTGAAATATATGGTAGGCCAGATCTTATGCCAGCAGCACCAGTTGGCATGAAGATTAAACCCGGTGGAGGGCCTCATTCGAAAGGTGAAAGGGGAGAACGCGGTGATCGAGGCGATCGCAATGATCGTGGAAGGAATAAACCCAGGGGCAGAAAGTAAACGAAATCCAAAATATTTTAAATAAATTATAATGTTACAACCTAAAAAGACCAAATACAGGAAGCAGCAGAAAGGGAAGATGAAAGGTAATGCCCAGCGGGGGCATACACTTGCCTTCGGTTCTTTCGGTATAAAAACGTTGGATGAGGCCTGGATGACAGGTCGTCAAATTGAATCTGCCCGACAGGCAATCACCCGTTATATGAAACGTGAAGGGCAACTCTGGATTCGTATTTTCCCCGACAAACCAGTCACAAAAAAACCAGCGGAAGTCCGTATGGGAAAAGGGAAAGGTGCTCCAGAATATTTTGTTGCGAGAGTTAATCCTGGTAGAATTCTTTTTGAAATTGAAGGAGTTTCTTTAGCTATTGCAAAGGAAGCTTTGCGGTTGGGTGCCCAGAAACTCCCGGTGATGACCAAGATCGTTATTCGCAACGATTTTGAAGAGGTAACGGTATAAGGCTACATCAGGTTCAAAATCATACTTAACGCTTTTTTAAAAAAAATGGAACAAAAAGTAATCAGAGAGCTAACAACCGGTGAAATCATCGAACGTTTAGACGAAGAAAAAAAGCAGCTGACAAAGCTGAAGCTGAACCATGCTGTATCTCCATTAGAGAATCCTAATAAAATTAAGGTTTACAGGAAAACAATTGCACGGCTTGAAACCGAGATGAGAAGAAGAATTCTTGAAGGAGAACAGAAAAACAAGGGCAACAAATAACTTATAGCAGAAATGGAAAACAGAAACCTGAGAAAGGAAAAAGTTGGTCTCGTGGTCAGTAATAAGATGGAGAAATCCATTGTGGTAGAGATCGAACGAAAAGTTAAACATCCGAAATACGGAAAGTTTGTAAAAAAAAGTTCCCGGTTCGTTGCACATGATGAAAATAATGAATGCAGCGAAGGCGATAAGGTGAAAATAGCCGAAACCCGCCCACTGAGTAAAAATAAATGTTGGAGACTTGTCGAAGTAATAGAAAAAGTAAAATAGCCATGGTACAGCAAGAATCAAGACTAACGGTTGCAGATAACAGTGGAGCAAAGGAAGTCCTTTGCATCCGGGTTCTTGGAGGAACCGGGAAACGTTATGCATCCATCGGTGATAAGATCGTTGTTACAGTCAAAAACGCCTTGCCTTCAGGGAACATTAAGAAAGGTACTGTTTCAAGAGCAGTTGTTGTCAGGACAAAAAAAGAGATCCGCAGAAGTGATGGATCCTACATTCGTTTTGATGACAATGCAGTTGTGTTGCTTAATGCTGCCGGTGAAATGATAGGAACCCGTATTTTCGGACCAGTAGCAAGGGAGTTACGGGAGAAACAGTTTATGAAAATTATTTCTTTGGCACCTGAAGTGCTTTAAGTATATCTAACCAACTATGCAAACGAAATTACATATTAAAAAGGGTGACACGGTAATGATTATTGCCGGGGATTCCAAGGGGCAACAAGGGAAAATCCTGAAAGTGCATATTGAAAAAAGTAAGGCCATAGTAGAAGGTATCAATTTGGTTTCTAAACATACGAAACCAAACGCCAAAAGCCCTCAGGGTGGAATTTTGAAAAAAGAGGCTCCGGTACATATTTCTAACCTTATGGTTATTGATTCTTCCGGGAAACCAACCCGAACCGGCAGAAAGATCGACCCAAAGAAAAATAAGTTGGTACGTTATTCTAAAAAAACAGGGGAGGTAATTAAATAATGGCTTACACACCAAGATTGAAAGAAAAGTATTCGAAAGAAATTCTTCCGGCATTGATGGCTCAGTTTAGCTATACAAGCCCGATGCAGGCACCAAGAATCCTTAAGATATGTGTTAACCAAGGATTGGGTATCGCCATCACTGATAAAAAATTCATCGATAATGGTATCAGCGAGATGACAATGATTACGGGGCAGAAAGCTGTTGCAACCAAGTCGAAGAAAGACATTTCCAATTTCAAACTTCGTAAGGGAATGCCCATTGGTGTTCGTGTAACTTTACGAGGAAATAAAATGTATGAATTCCTTGATCGGCTTATCTCAGTGTCAATTCCTCGTGTCCGAGATTTCAGGGGCATTGGTGATAAAGGATTTGATGGACGTGGGAATTATACACTCGGTATTTCTGAGCAGATTATATTCCCGGAAATAGAGATCGATAAAGTCGTCAAGATGAATGGATTGGACATAACATTTGTCACATCTGCTAACTCTGACCGTGAAGCCCAATCATTACTTAAAGAATTCGGATTACCTTTTAAAACTAAATAACGATATGGCAAAAGAATCAATCAAAGCCAGAGAGAAGAAAAGAGAAGACCTGGTTGCAAAATATGCTGATAAAAGAAAGGCACTGAAAGAAGCAGGTGATTTTATTGGTTTACAGAAGTTGCCAAGGAATGCCTCTCCCGTGCGTTTGCACAACCGTTGCAAACTTACTGGTCGTCCTAAAGGTTATATGAGGATGTTTGGGGTTTCCCGTATCAATTTCAGAGAGATGGCACTGAAAGGTTTGATTCCTGGAGTAAGGAAGGCAAGTTGGTAAAAGAAAATAAACACAAACAATAATAGGAAAATAGATCATGGTTACGGATCCCATTGCAGATTATTTAACAAGAATCAGGAACGCCGTGATGGCTAATCACCGGATTGTTGAAATTCCATCTTCAAATTTGAAGAAGGAGATGACGAAAATTCTCTTTGAAAAAGGATATATCCTGAATTTTAAATTCGAAGAAGAGACAAAACCTGGAGTTATCAAAATTGCATTAAAATACCACCCTGTTACAAAGGTATCGGCGATCAGTTCCTTGTCCAGGATCAGTAAACCCGGTCTCAGGAAATATGTGAATGCTGAGCATTTACCACGGGTATTGAACGGGCTTGGTATAGCAATCATTTCTACATCTCATGGAATGATGACCGATAAGGAAGCCAGACCGAAAAAAATCGGTGGTGAAGTTTTATGTTACATCAGTTAATTGAAGAGGAGACCAGTAAATGTCAAGAATAGGAAAATTACCGATTCCTTTGCCAGATGGAGTGAAAGTTGATATTTCCAAAACTAACCTCGTTATGGTACAAGGTAAACTCGGAAAACTTTTTCAGCAAGTAGACCCGAAAATTACAATAAAAGTAGAAGACAATAACCTTATTGTCCATAGAAACTCTGAGGCACAGGACGACCGTGCAAAGCATGGTTTATATCGTTCCTTGCTTTTTAATATGGTGAAGGGTGTAAGTGAAGGTTATACCATCGTTCAGGAATTGATAGGGGTTGGTTATAAAGCAACTGCCAAAGGTCAGCAATTAGAGCTCTCTCTGGGTTATTCACACAACATTCTCATGGAATTACCCGAAGAGGTTAAGGTTGAAACAACAGCAGAAAGGGGTAAGAATAATACTATTATTTTGAAATCCAACGACAAACAATTGATTGGACAGGTAGCTGCAAAAATACGGTCACTTCGCAAACCTGAACCATACAAGGGTAAGGGTATACGTTTTATGGGTGAAGAAATCAAGAAGAAAGCAGGGAAATCTGCTTCAAGCCAGTAAAATTGGAATTATCAGTTAAAATCGAGGTATAATGGCAATCAAAAATAAAAAAGAATTTAGAAGATTCAGGATCAAAAAAAGGGTTCGGAAGGTAGTTCATGGAACTCCTGAAAGGCCTCGAATGAGCGTTTTCAGAAGCAATAAAGCAATTTATGTTCAACTGATCGATGATCTTTCAGGAAAAACGCTTGTTGCTGCCTCCACTCAAGCTGAGCAATTTACTTCTCAGAAAATCGCGAAAATTGAGCAAGCCAAACAAGTTGGTAAAATAATTGCACAAAAAGCAATTGAAGCAGGCATCAACACAGTAGTTTTTGATCGTAATGGTTATTTGTATCATGGCAGGGTTAAATCACTGGCAGAAGCTGCCAGGGAAGGTGGCCTGAAATTCTAAAATATAATTATGTCAAACGTAAACGTAAAAAGAGTAAAATCAAGTGAGATTGAATTCAAGGATCGCCTTGTAAGCATCCAGAGGGTTACAAAAGTCACTAAAGGAGGAAGAACCTTCAGTTTTTCTGCAATCGTTGTGGTTGGAAATGAAAACGGTGTTGTGGGTTACGGGCTTGGTAAAGCAAAAGAAGTAACCGCTGCCATTGCAAAAGGCATTGATGATGCAAAGAAAAACCTCATCAAAGTTCCCATTTTAAAAGGGACAATTCCACATGATCAGCTAGGGAAATATAGTGGTGCTCTGGTATATATCAAACCTGCTTCTCCCGGAACCGGAGTCATCGCAGGTGGTGCCATGCGTGCTGTCTTGGAAAGTGTTGGCGTTAAAGATGTACTCGCAAAATCAAAAGGGTCATCCAACCCTCATAGTGTTGTCAAAGCAACTATTAATGCACTGATAAAGATGCGCGATCCACATACTATTGCACAACTCAGGGGGGTTGACCTCTCCAAAGTATTTAATGGGTAGGAAAAGATCAAACAATATCAATCCGGAAGAGAAAAATGAAAAAGATCAAAATAACGCAAATCAGAAGTGGAATTGGAAGACCTTTAAGGCAGAAACGAACCCTTCTTGCATTGGGGATAAGAAAACTTCAACATTCGGTAGAAAAAGAGGCCACACCTCAGATTCTTGGAATGGTTGTAAAAGTTCAGCATCTTGTGAAAGTTGAGGAGCTGTGAGTATATAGAGTATTAAGGTAATCATTTGATAAACTTAGCATAAAATGGATTTAAGTAATCTGAAACCGGCTAAAGGTTCAACAAAGTCGTCAAAAAGAATAGGCAGAGGGCAGGGGTCCGGTAAAGGTGGAACATCAACCAGAGGACATAAAGGTGCTCAGTCCAGGTCAGGCTATTCGAGAAAACCAGGATTTGAAGGAGGCCAGATGCCATTGGTAAGAAGGGTTCCGAAATTTGGTTTTAAAAATTTTAACCGTGTCGAATACAAAGGGATAAATCTCGATGTTTTACAAGGAATATTCGAAAAACAGAACATTTCAGTGATTACCAAAGAGGTGTTGTTGTCGAACGGGTATGTTTCCAAAAGTGATCGAATAAAGATTCTTGGGCGTGGTGAATTGAAAGCCAAATTAGAAATTACTGTTCACGCTTTTTCTGCCTCTGCAAAGAAAGCTATTGAAGAAATGGGTGGTATTGCGAACACTATTTAATAAACCGTTCTGAATGAAAAAATTTATCCAAACCCTGCGAAATATTTATAAGATCGAGGACCTCCGAAAGAGAATCCTTTATACTCTTGGAATCATCCTGATTTACAGGTTTGGTGCCTATGTTGTGTTGCCGGGCATTGATCCGACCATGCTTGCAAGCCTGCAGAACCAGTCAAAAGGTGGCTTGCTTGGTCTGCTGAACATGTTTTCCGGTGGTGCATTTGCTAATGCATCGATCTTTGCGCTTGGGATTATGCCATATATTTCTGCATCTATCGTCGTGCAGCTACTTGGAATGGCTATCCCCTATTTCCAAAAATTACAGAAAGAAGGTGAGAGCGGTAGAAAAAAGATCAATCAAATTACGCGATATCTGACTGTAATGATTCTGATCTTTCAATCACCTGCATACATTGCGAATCTTGTTTCTCAACTGCCGGCAGAGGCTGTATATCCATTCAGTCCTGCCTTGTTGCATCATTCTGTATTTTCATTTTTCGGAATTTCTTCTATAATTATCCTTACTGCAGGGTCATTGTTTGTTATGTGGTTGGGTGAAAGAATTACAGATAAAGGTATTGGCAATGGTATCTCAATTATCATTATGATTGGAATCATAGCACGGTTACCGTCCGCATTACTTGGAGAATTTTTTTCCAGATTGGAGCAAAAAGGGGGTGGCCTTGTTGCCTTTGTTGTTGAAGTTGCCTTTCTGGTTTTTGTGATACTGGTGACTATCCTTTTAGTCCAGGGTACTCGCAGAATTCCTGTACAATATGCCAAACGGATTGTCGGAAATAAACAATACGGTGGGGTCCGGCAGTACATTCCTTTGAAAGTAAATGCCGCCGGTGTTATGCCCATTATTTTTGCTCAAGCTATTATGTTTTTACCACTCACATTGGCGGGGTTTTCAAAATCTGAGGCACTTACAGGGTTCGCAAGGGTTTTTACTGATTTTAACAGCTGGCCCTATAACCTTTCCTTTTTTGTCCTGATCATTCTTTTCACATATTTCTATACTGCTATTACGGTTAATCCGAACCAGATGGCAGAGGATATGAAGAAGAACGGGGGATTTATTCCAGGGGTCAAACCTGGGAAAAGAACCGCAGAATTTATTGATAATGTGATGTCAAGAATCGTATTACCTGGATCAATCTTCCTTGGTTTTGTTGCAATTATGCCGGCCTTTGTAAGATTATTTGGGGTTAATACGCAATTTGCTCAATTTTATGGCGGAACTTCACTCCTGATTTTAGTCGGAGTTGTTTTGGACACTTTGCAGCAAATAGAAAGTCATTTGCTTATGCGGCATTATGATGGGCTTACAAAATCTGGAAGGATTAAAGGTCGTTCCGGTGCAAGCATGACCGGTTCTTAAGAAATTGCTGACAGGATTTGGATGGAACTGAAAACTGGAGATGAAATTGAATTATTGAGGATAAATGCATTAATCGTTAGCAGGACCCTCGCGGAAGTAGCAAAATATATTAAACCTGGGATTAGCACACGAATGCTGGATAAAATTGCAGAGGATTATCTGAGGTCGGAAGGGGCAATTCCTGGTTTTAAAGGATACAATGGATTTCCAAATGCACTTTGCATTTCTATAAATGAAGAGGTTGTGCATGGAATTCCAGGTGATAGAGTTCTTAAAAATAGTGATATTGTGTCAGTTGATTGTGGAAGTATCAAACATGGATATTATGGTGATTCTGCATATACTTTCGCCGTTGGAGAATTGAAGCCTGAAGTGCTGAATCTCTTACAACGAACAAAAGAATCTCTTAATATAGGAATTGAAATGGCAGTAGCCGGGAAAAGAATCGGAGACATCAGCTCTGCTATACAGAATTATATTGAAGGTTTTGGTTATAGTATAGTCAGGGAGCTTGTAGGTCATGGGATTGGGACGAAACTGCACGAAAAACCGGATGTTCCAAATTATGGAAGAAAGGGAACAGGAATCAAACTGCAGGAAGGAATGACACTGTGTATTGAACCAATGATCAATCTTGGCACAAAGAATGTAACGCAAAGCAAAGATGGTTGGACCGTTCGTGCAGCAGATGGAGCACCTTCAGCGCATTATGAACTGACAATAGCAGTTACAAAAAATGAGGCTGATGTACTTTCAACATTTAAGTATATTGAAGAAGTTCTAGGACCTAATAAAATTTAAAAGGATTAATGTCAAAGCAAACATCAATTCAGCAAGATGGAACCGTAATTGAATCATTGGGGAATGCTATGTTTCGTGTGGAACTCGAAAATGGACACGTTATCACGGCCCACATCAGTGGTAAAATGAGGATGCATTACATAAAAATCCTTCCAGGTGACAGGGTTAAAATTGAAATGTCGCCTTATGATCTTACAAAAGGAAGAATTACATTCAGATATCAATAGTAAAAAAAAAGTAAAATGAAAGTTAGAGCATCGATTAAAAAACGGTCAGCTGACTGTAAGATCGTTCGAAGGAAAGGAAAGTTGTATATTATCAACAAGAAAAATCCAAAATTCAAACAAAGACAAGGTTAATATTATTATTATAAATCAGGAATAATTATGGCCAGAATTGCAGGTATTGATTTACCTAAAAATAAAAGGGGCGAAATCGGATTAACCTATATCTATGGAATTGGTCGCAGTACAGCCCAAAGTATTTTAAGGAAAGCAGAAATTGATCTGAACAAAAAGGTTCAGGAATGGAATGATGACGAACAGAACAAGATTCGGACAATCATCAATGATTCCATCAAGGTGGAAGGAGCACTCCGTTCTGAGGTTCAGATGAATATCAAACGCCTTATGGATATTGGTTCATATCGAGGAATCAGGCATCGTAACGGGCTTCCCGTTCGTGGACAAAGTACCAAAAATAACGCCAGGACGCGTAAAGGAAGAAAGAAGACTGTTGCAAATAAGAAAAAGGCAACAAAGGGTTAATCCTGAGATTTATTTTTGGTGGAGTTTTATTTAAGATAGCAGTAAAAACAGATATGGCAAAGACTGAAAAAAGTTCAAAGAAACGTGTTGTAAAAGTAGAAGCGATTGGGAAAGCATATGTCAACGCTTCTTTCAACAACCTTATCGTAACTCTTACCAATAATGCAGGCCAGGTTATTTCATGGTCTTCCGCAGGAAAGATTGGTTTTAAAGGTTCCAAGAAAAACACCCCATATGCGGCCCAAATGGCATCACAGGATGCAGCCAAGGTTGCTTATGATCTTGGATTGAGGAGAGTGAAAGTGTACGTAAAAGGACCGGGTGCAGGACGTGAGTCTTCTATCAGGACGTTACACACAGCTGGGATTGAAGTTATGGAAATCACCGATATCACTCCATTACCTCACAACGGTTGCAGGCCTCCAAAGAGAAGAAGAGTTTAAAACAAGATTTTAATCATTTAACGACAGAAGAAACATATGGCAAGGTATATTGGTCCTAAGTCAAGAATTGCAAGAAGATTCAAAGAGCCTATTTTTGGTCCTGATAAAAATTTTGAGAAAAAGAATTATCCTCCCGGAATGCATGGGCAAACCAAAAGAAGGTCGAAACTCTCGGAATATGGAACCCAGTTAATGGAGAAGCAAAAAGCCAAGTATACATATGGTATCCTTGAAAGACAATTCAGGAATACCTTTCTGAAAGCATCCAGTAAAAAAGGAATTACAGGAGAAGTTTTACTTCAGTTGATCGAAGCTCGTCTGGATAATGTTGTTTATCGGTTAGGTATTGCTCCAACGCGCAGTGCAGCCAGGCAATTGGTAGGCCACAGGCACATTACGGTGAATGGAAAAGTTGTAAACGTTCCTTCCTGCGAATTAAAACCGGGAGATATTGTAGCCGTGAGGGAACGCTCAAAATCATTGGAGGTTATCACTGATGCTCTTGCTTCACGCGCCAATGCTTATTCATGGCTTGAATGGGATGGTCACATGGCAGCAGGGAAATTCATGAATTATCCTGAAAGAGCTGACATTCCGGAAAACATCAAGGAACAGCTTATTGTTGAGTTGTACTCGAAATAATGTTATCAAGCAATATCATTTGAAGCATGTCTGCACTTCTTTACAAATGTTTTTATTAATAATAAAAAAGGCAATTTATGGCAATATTACCTTTCCAGAAACCCGATAAGGTGATTATGGTTGAAGCCGATGAAAACAAAGGGATCTTTGAGTTTCGTCCGCTGGAACCCGGTTTTGGTATCACTATTGGTAATGCTTTACGTAGAATATTGCTCTCCTCTCTGGAAGGGTATGCAATAACTTCCGTAAAAATTGAAGGTGTTGATCAGGAATTCTCAACCATTAAAGGTGTAATTGAAGATGTTACTGAAATTCTCCTAAACCTCAAGCAAATCCGTTTTAAACGGCAGATTGAATCGGAATCGACTGAAAAGGTATCTGTTGTACTTAGTCAGCAGGATACATTCAGGGCTGGAGATATCAACAAATTCCTGTCTGTTTTCCAGGTGTTGAATCCAGAGATTGTTATCTTTCATATGGAACCGAATGTAAGGATTAATATCGAGCTTTCCATTGATAAAGGTAGAGGTTATGTACCTGCTGAAGAAAATAAATCACTTGGATCAACCATGATTTTGGGACGGATTCCCATCGATTCAATTCATACCCCTATTGCAAATGTCAAGTATTTTGTGGAAAACTATCGTGTTGAACAGAAGACTGACTATGAAAAACTGGTGATTGAACTGGAAACTGATGGTTCAATACATCCGAAAAACGCACTAAAGGAGGCTGCAAAGATCCTCATTCACCATTTCATGCTATTTTCTGATGAGAAGATTACACTTGATACCGCAGAAAAGGCAGTGGCAGAAGAATTTGACGAAACTTCTCTTCATATCCGTCAGCTACTAAAGACAAAATTGGTCGATATGGACCTTTCTGTCAGGGCATTGAACTGCCTGAAAGCTGCAGATGTTGAGACACTTGGTGACCTTGTTGCATTTAACAAGAACGATCTTCTGAAATTCCGCAATTTTGGGAAAAAATCACTTACTGAGTTGGAAGAGCTGGTGAAATCAAAAGGTCTGGAATTTGGGATGAATACTGCAAAATATAAATTAGATAAGGAATAATTGAAATGAGACACGGGAAAAAATTCAACCATTTAGGAAGAACAAGTTCACACCGGGCAGCTATGTTATCAAATATGGCTTCATCCTTAATTCTTCATAAACGAATTAGTACTACATTGGCTAAAGCGAGAGCTTTGCGTGTATATGTTGAACCTCTTATCACCAAATCTAAAGATGATTCAACCCATTCCAGGAGATTGGTTTTTAGTTATCTCCAGAATAAATTAGCAGTTTCTGAATTATTTAGAGAAATTTCTGTAAAAGTGGCAAGTCGCCCAGGTGGATATACACGTATCTTGAAAACCGGGAACCGGCTGGGTGATAATGCCGATATGTGCATGATGGAGCTTGTGGATTACAACGAAGCAATGCTTGGATCAAAAGATGAATCGAAAACAAAAGCAAAAGCTACTCGTAGAAAACGCACACTTGCAAAGAAAAAAACTACTACTGAGGCAGAGTCTGTTGAATCTCCTGTTGTAAAAGAGCGTAAATCAGAAAAAAAAGCGAAAGAAACTGTCAATACAGTTACGGAATCTGAACAGCCATCTGAGCCACCAGATAAGGAACAGGAACCGAAAGAAGAGAAGGAATAAACCTTATAAAGTTGAAATAATAATAAAGAGGATGAACGCGTAAAAGCAGGTTTGTCCTTTTTTATTGCCAGATAACTACCGTTACCAAATTAAAAAATAGAATATGAGCACAATAGTATCAATTAATGCAAGACAAATCCTTGATTCAAGGGGAAATCCAACAATTGAAGTTGATGTCATTACAAGCGCGGGAATAATGGGAAGAGCTGCTGTGCCTTCCGGAGCTTCGACCGGAATCCATGAAGCCGTGGAACTTCGGGATGGAGATAAAAAACATTACTTGGGTAAAGGAGTTTTACAGGCAGTGCAGAACGTCAACAAAGTCATCTCAGAGGAAATCTTGGGAATGTCAGTTGTGGACCAGGCAGACATCGATCAGCGAATGATAGAAATGGATGGAACTGTTAACAAGGGAAATCTTGGCGCCAACGCTATTCTTGGCGTTTCTCTTGCTGTTGCGAATG
This sequence comes from uncultured Bacteroidales bacterium, assembly GCA_903915465.1. Taxonomy (GTDB): domain Bacteria; phylum Bacteroidota; class Bacteroidia; order Bacteroidales; family FEN-979; genus FEN-979. Next base: position 18,039 of record CAIWTA010000091.1, read on the forward strand.
CAGCTGCACAAGAGACCAGTCAACCACTTTATCGATATATAGGCGGTGTAGCTGCTAATACACTTCCAATCCCCATGATGAATATTTTGAATGGAGGTTCACATGCAGATAATTCTATTGACTTCCAGGAATTTATGATCATGCCGATTGGTGCTGATTCTTTCACTGATGCAATCCGCATGGGAGTTGAAGTGTTTCACCATCTTAAATCTGTCCTGAAAAAGGGAAAATATTCTACCAACGTGGGTGATGAAGGCGGTTTTGCTCCGAGTTTAAAATCCAATGAAGAAGCCATCAAGGTTATTCTCGATGCAATTGAGAGTGCTGGTTATGAAGCAGGGAAAGACATATATATCGCACTAGATCCGGCAGCATCCGAATATTACCTTCCAAAAGAGAATGTGTACCACCTCCATAAATCGACCGGAGATAAGCTATCACCGAAAGAAATGGTTGAATTTTGGAAAAGTTGGGTGAAAAAATATCCGATTATCTCAATCGAAGACGGAATGGCTGAAGATGATTGGGATGGCTGGAAATATATGACTGACCAAATGGGAAAGAAAATTCAATTGGTTGGAGATGATATTTTTGTGACTAATGTGAAACGCCTTCAGAAAGGTATCAGCAAGGGTGTTGCAAATTCTATTCTTATCAAGGTCAATCAGATTGGTACCCTGACTGAAACTATCGATGCTGTGAACCTTGCTTACCGGAACAGCTATACTGCAATTATTAGTCATCGTTCAGGGGAAACTGAAGATACCACGATTGCTGATCTTGCAGTGGCATTAAATACCGGTTTGATTAAGACTGGTTCTGCATGCCGGACGGAAAGAATTGCAAAATACAACCAATTACTTAGGATTGAGGAACAATTAGGATCTTCAGCAAGGTACCTTGGCAGGGACTTTAAATTTCTGAAAAAGTAGATTATCCGATCTTTTGAATCACCTCAACAAGCAAATTTGTTACGTGTTTTACATTTTCCTGAAATACCCGGAAAATTTCATCCCAGGTAACAGACTCTTCGTCGATTTTCCAGCAATCATAATCAGTTGAAAGTGCAATCACTGCATATTTCAGTTGGGCCTCATTTGCAAGAGCTGCTTCAGGAGCGATGCTCATATTGATAATGTCGGCTCCAAGTAGCCTGAACATTATTGATTCAGCTCTTGTTGAAAACCGTGGTCCTTCAATTGTTATGATCGTTCCTTTAGGATGGTAATTGACTCCTTTCTCTTTCGCTGTGGAAATAAGTATCTCGCGAAGTTCTTTAGAAAAAGGTTCAGCCATAGCCGCATGAATCGGACCAGTTTGCTCAAAACTATCATGGAATGTATTTATACGATGCTTGGTGAAATCTATGAACTGATCCGGGATTACTATATCTCCCCGCCTGATCTCCTCTCTGAGGCTGCCGCAGGCTGTTGTTGCCAAAATATATTCGCATCCAAGTTGTTTCAGTGCGCTGATGTTCGCCCGGTTGTTAACATGCGTCGGAGTGATCGAATGTTCCTGCCCGTGACGTGAGAGGATGTAAAGTTCACCGGAGCCGAATTCTCCCTTTATGATCGGAGAGCTTGGATCTCCGTATGGTGTTTGTACTTGTATCTCCTGAATGTTCTCAAACAAACTGATTTTTTCAAGTCCTGAACCTCCGATCAATCCGATCTTTTTCATATGGAACCAATTTTTGCGAAATTAAGGAGAATAACGATCAGAAGAATGAAAAACGTAACTTCGCCGAATTATAACATACAACTATGGATATTCAATATTTAGGAGAGCATTTACTCCCAGGGATACTTGGAAAAATATTTATCTGGTTAAGTGTCTCTGCAGCCTTTTTTTCTACAGTGTTGTTTTATCTTAATAGCAGGAAAAAGCAAGAAGGGTTGAGGAGCTTCCGTCCTTTTGCCAGGGGCTTTTTTATTCTCCATACAATGTCATTATTAGTCGTTGCTTTCATCCTTTATTACCTCATCTTTTTCCATTATTTTGAATATGCCTATGTCTGGCAATACTCATCATCAGATCTACCCATCAAATATATCATCTCTTGTTTCTGGGCAGGGCAGGAGGGAAGTCTTCTTGTTTGGGCCATATTTCAAGCTTTAATCGGAATTGTACTCCTCTTTATAGCCAGGAAATGGGAAAATCTTGTATTATCAGTGGTTTCTCTTTCTCAGGTTTTTATTACTTCTATGATGCTTGGAATTCATTTTGGAGCAATAAAAATAGGCGGTAGTCCATTTGAATTACTAAGGGAAACTGTCTCAAACCTTAATGGTACCATATTTCAGCAACCTGATTACTTGAAGCTTCTTGGAGATGGGAATGGCCTGAATCCTTTATTGGAAAATATCTGGATGACTATTCATCCACCTATTTTGTTCCTGGGTTATGCATTGGCACTTGTTCCATTTTCATACGCAATTGCGTCATTGATAAAAAAAGATTTTTTTTCGTGGATAAAACCAGTTTTACCATGGACATTATTGTCCTTGACTTTCCTCGGTGCGGGTATCCTTCTTGGAGGCGCTTGGGCTTATGTTTCTTTAACTTTTGGTGGTTTCTGGTCGTGGGATCCAGTGGAGAACTCTTCTCTCATCCCATGGTTAACTCTGGTTGCCGGTCTTCACTTCCTGTTGATAGCGCGGAAACAACATCATGGACTTCTCGTTGGCTATATATTTATAGGGTTATCATATGTGCTTGTTCTTTATGCCAGTTTCCTGACCCGCAGCGGAGTTCTTGCAAATTCATCGGCGCATTCATTCGGAGACAATGGAATGACAGCCCAATTATTGGTTTTTCTACTGGTATTTCTCATTTTAATGATTGTACTGATAGTTATCAATGTTCGGAAATTTTATGAGAAAAAGGAGGAGCTTCTTCTTTCCAGAGAATTCTTTATGTTTGTCGGGGCTATCGTGATTGTCCTTGCTGCCTTCCAGATATTGTTCACTACTTCAATTCCTGTTTTCAATAGTCTTTTTGGGACGAACATTGCACCACCAGCTGACAGGGTAGGATTTTATAACAAATGGCAGTTGCCATACGTACTTTTGGTTTCCGGATTTATTGCTTTTTCTCAGTTCTTACATTTTAATGTCAATTCCACCAGAAAGTTTTTACGCAAAATATCTATCCCTGTTATTCTTTCTATCCTGTTTGTTATTCCTTTTGTTTTTACAGGAATTATTAAACAGGTAAATTATATCGTGATGGTTTTCTTTGTCTTGTTTGCCATCATATCATCACTCTATAACCTGATATTTATCACTTCCAAACCACGGAATTTCGCAGCTATTCTGACACATATTGGATTTACACTGTTTTTACTTGGAGCGGTCATAACTTTCTCGAATTCAAAGACTATTTCCACGAATACTTCTCCTTTTGATCTGGGAGATGCAAAGAGCAATAACGAAAACCTGATGATGGTGAAAGGCGATACGTTGTATATGGGTGGATTCTTTGTGGTTTACACCAATAAGGTGAAGAAAGGTAATCTGACAGAATACCAAGTCGATTTCCTGAAACGTAAGAATGGAAAATATATCAAAGAATTCACCCTATTTCCTTCGGTGAACAGACATCCCCGAATGGGCAACGTCTATAATCCTGACACCAAACATTTCCTGTCGGCAGATTTTTATACTTATATTTCTTTTGTTGGGGTTGACACGGATTATATCGTAATCAAAGCAATTATGAACCCATGGATCAATGTCCTGTGGATAGGAGCTGTGCTGATCATTACAGGATCATCCTTTGCATTCTATCGCAGGGTACGGAAACGAAAAATTAATAATACCTGACGTCTTTGACGTTACCATACTTATCGTAATAGATCCATTTCCCGGATTTTTGTCCGCGTAAGAAATTTCCTTCCAGTTCTTTTTGTCCGGACCGTTGGTATTTAATTACTGCACCAGTATAAGGAGTTCCATTCAGATATTTTACAGGTCCTCCTTTCAATCTCTCCCATACAACCACATCCTGTTTCTTTTCCACTTTCTTGGTAGTTGCAACGTGAGGAGGAGCAGCAGGAGCTGAGACGTTCTCGGTTACTGGTTTCGTTTTTAAAGTATCCTTTGTCTCGGTAACAGTTCCTTGGTTTGTAAGCAATTTACCATACTTGTACATTTCTAAAACATCTTGCGCCCCATTCTCCTTGTAAGAGGTCCAAGTTCCATCTTTAAACCCTTCTTTATAACTTCCCTCTGCTTTCTTCTGACCTGAAGGATAATAGTAAACCCATGGTCCTTCCCTTAACCCGTTTTCGATTTTCCCTTCAAACTCAACTTTACCATTAACATAAGATGCAACATCACCACTGAATGGTTTATCTTTATTAACAAGGTAAAACAGGCCATTACGATCCTGGAGCTGACTGAAATTAACCTTTTCTGAGGAACATGCATTCAGAATCAGTAAAATACCTGCACAAAATAAAATCTTTTTCATAATACCTGATTTATTTGTGAATCTTAAATTTTAAGAATGTAGGGAATAAAATTGTTAAGTCATACAATGTAACAAAAGCGATTTCATGCTGTGATTTGAGATACAAACCTACATGAATTTTTTTCAATTTACAAAAATCGATGCAAATAAACATATTGTTTCGTGTGATTGAAATTGGCTTCATACATACAGTTTTCAGAGAAGTAAAAGTACTCTTCGTCAGTCATATGCTTTGTCCTCAAGTAACGGAACAAAGCGAAAAGTACCATGTTCCTTTTTAATGTATTCATGCCCGGAAGTCTTTACTACTGTGGTCATAATTTGGACATTTCCTCCTCCGACAGGTACTACAAGGATACCTCCTGGTTTTAATTGTTCAAGAAGGGCTTCTGGAATGACCGGGGCGCCGGCGGTAACAAGAATCCTGTCAAACGGAGCATACGCAGGAATCCCTTTATAACCATCACCATAAAACAATTTGATATTATATCCGAGTGTTGGTAAGAACTTAAGCGTTTTATCAAAAAGCATTTTTTGTCTTTCGATACTGAAGACTTTAGCCCCAATCTCAGCTAATACACAGGCCTGATAACCAGACCCAGTACCTATTTCCAGTACCTTAGTACCTTTTGTTACTTGCAACAATTCAGTTTGGAATGCTACCGTATAAGGCTGAGAGATTGTCTGTCCCGCCCCTATTGGGAAAGCATTGTCTTCATATGCAAATTTCAAAAATGAAGAGTCGAAAAAAAAATGCCTGGGAACTTTCTCAATCGCATTCAACACATTAATATCATGAATCCCTTTTTCTCGGATGATCTGAACGAGCTTTTGCCTCATTCCTTTATGTTTATATGTGTCGATCATAAGAGTAAAACTGGGTAAGCTGATAAATTAAGAGACTGTTTAAAATTTACGACTACAGAATGAATGAGAATGAATGAGAATGAAACCTTAAAATAGACTCTAAATGTGTGATTCAATTTTTTTACGAAAATAGTAATTTCAATTGCTCTAACTATTACTTTTGCAAAAAGATTTATAAAAACGGAATTAGCAACCTTTCCAGGGAAGCCATTTTGTTTATTAACTTGTTATCGCATGTTGAAAATAGGAATACTTGGAGCCGGGCATTTGGGTAAAATCCATATAAAATGTATCCAGGAAATTAAGGAATATGACCTGATCGGGTTCTTCGATCCAGACAATGAAATCGCAAAAAAAATTGAGGAAGAATTTCATTTAAGCCGTTATAAATCAGTTGACGAACTCATTGATTCGGTTGATGTTGTGGATATTGTTACTCCCACAATCTCTCATTTTGAATGTGCTTCTAAATCTTTAAGAAAATTCCGGCACGTTTTCATTGAAAAGCCCATTGTCACTTCTCTTGACGAAGCAAAGGAGTTGATCAAAATTACAGGTGAAGCCAATGTAAAAGTTCAAGTCGGACATGTCGAAAGATTCAATCCGGCTTTTCTTGCAGCCGAGAGTTTTTTTCATAAACCCATGTTTATCGAAGCTCATCGTCTTGCTCAGTTCAATCCAAGGGGAACAGATGTTCCTGTCATTCTTGACTTGATGATTCATGATATTGATATCGTTCTTAGTATTGTTAAGAGCAGTATTCGGAAAATAAGTGCAAGTGGTGTTGCGGTTGTGAGTGATACCCCGGATATTGCAAATGCACGAATTGAATTTGACAACGGTTGCGTGGCGAATCTTACAGCAAGCCGGATATCATTGAAAAACATGAGAAAAACCAGGATTTTTCAAAAGGATACATACATTTCCATCGATTTTTTGAAAAAGGAGCTCGAGGTTGTCAGGATCAAGGATGTAGAAAAGGGCGCGCCTTCAGGTATGGGTTTTGTGATTGACATGGGCCCGGGAAAAGGATTCAAACAGATCCTACTGGATAAACCGGAAATAAAGTCTTCCAATGCAATTAAGACGGAATTGGAAAGTTTCTATTCTGCTATCATAAATAATACTGTGCCATCTGTTACTATTAACGATGGTTACAGTGCACTCGAAGTTGCTTATAAAGTGATAGAACGGATTCAGCAAACAATCGGTGCTTATTAAGTTCTGTTAATAATTGCCTGGGTATTTGTTTATATCTTTGATTCTTTCTTGACAATATTCAAAATTTCAATGCGTTCAATCAGCACGTTCTTACAGTGTTTTAAATATATGACTTGTAGACGACCTTTTCGACTTCTTTTATTATCATCTCTTTTTTTTCTGCTTCAGATATTCACTTCGTGTGAGAAATTCTCAGGTGACCAGGAAATTGCATCATATCTTAAGATAGACTCTATCTCATTTTCCACTGATTATACCGTCCAGGGTTCTGCATCTCATAGCATTACTGATGCATGGGTTTATGTGGATGGGGAATTAATTGGCACTTTCCCATTACCGGCAAATCTCCCTGTCCTTAAGCAAGGCTCACATGTAGTTAAAATTCTGCCTGGCATTAAGAAAGATGGTATTGCGGCAACCCGAATCAATTACCCATTTTATAACACAATTGAGAAAACGGTCAATCTAATTCCTGATGGTTCCACTTCAATCGTGGGAACATCCACAGTTTACAATTCACAAACAAATTTTATGTGGCAGGAAGATTTTGAAGGAGCAACTATCTCATTGGATACTACCCCAAGGAGCTCTGTTGGGATTCGCAAAACGATACCAGGATCTCCGTTGACCTTTGAAAGAGAGCACTCAGGAATTGCTGAGATGGATAGTACCGGTGCATTCTTTGAATGTTTATCGCACCAGAGTTTTAATATTCCAAATTCAGAAGTATTTTTGGAAATGGATTTCAACATCAACAATCACTTGACAGTCGGAATAATGGTTTATACTGGCTCGGTGCGATATCAGGTTCCTATCATAACTCTTTTTGACACTGGGGGGAAATGGAAAAAAATATATATCGACCTCACTACCAGCCTGAATGCATATTTAGGTGCTAATAAATTTCAGGTCGTTTTTGGCAACTATAAAGAAGAAACAGTGTCTTATGCACAAATTCTTTTAGACAATATCAAATTACTTTCAATTAAATCTGGTAAATAGCGGTAATTTTATTTATCATGAATAAACGATTTCAGGTAATAAAATATATTACAGCAGATGTGATAGCAGCGATGATTGCCTGGTTCCTGTTTTTTATTTATAGGAAATACGCTGTCGACCATCTGATTTTCCTGCATTTGGATACTGTTTTTCTTGATGTTAAACTGTACTTGGGAATATTAATTATACCTTTCTTCTGGTTATTACTTTACGTGCTCATTGGTACCTATCGGAAAATATATAGGAAAGCAAGACTGAAAGAATTTGGTCAAACTGTTCTTATTACGTTTATCGGGGTTACTATTTTGTTTTTTGCATTGATCCTTGATGATGTGATTATTAACAACCGGACATATATAAAATTCTTTTTCTTATTGCTTTTTCTTCACCTTTTTTTGACGGCATTATTCAGGTTTATTCTAACATCCAGAACTGCTTTCAGGATTCATCATAAGATTCTTGGATTCAATACTATCATCATTGGCAGCAACGGGAATGCCATGTCGATTTACAATGAGATTGAGAACCAGGAGAAATCTTCCGGAAACAAGTTTGTCGGTTTTGTCAATGTTGAGGGATATCCGGACTATAAACTAAAGCAATACCTTCCACGCTTGGGCGAGGTCAAAGATCTCAACCGGCTGGTAAATGAATTAAACATTGAGGAAGTCATAATCGCTATTGAGCATTCTGAGAATCATACAATTGAAAACATTATCACCCAGCTTGAAGATACTGATGTGGTGATCAAAATTATTCCGGTAATGCAGGATATATTAGTTGGTTCAGTGAAAACGACTTCCATTTTCCACGCCCCGCTTATTCAGATCTATCCTGATCTGATGCCCGACTGGCAGATGTCATTAAAAAGGATATTAGATATTGGGATCTCGATTATATGTCTGATTCTGCTGATGCCATTTATGATTATCACAATGATCGGGATTATTTTGACATCAGAAGGTCCGATTTTTTTCTCGCAGGAAAGGATCGGCATCAAAGGGAGATCTTTCATCATGCACAAATTCCGCACAATGTACAAGGATGCGGAAAAGAATGGCCCTATGCTTTCTTCAAAAGATGATCCTCGCATCACCAAATTTGGGAAATTCCTGAGAAAGGTAAGGATAGATGAAATTCCTCAATTCTTCACTGTTCTGAAAGGGGATATGAGTCTCGTTGGCCCACGACCTGAAAGGAAATACTATATCGACATGATCGTTCAGCGGGCGCCACACTACCGGCTATTGCAAAAAGTAAAACCTGGTATTACCTCCTGGGGCCAGGTAAAATATGGCTATGCTGAGAACGTAGACCAGATGATTGAACGGCTTAAATTCGATATTCTTTACATCGAAAATATGTCGCTTGCAATGGATTTCAAAATTATGATCTACACGATTTTAATTATTATCCAGGGAAGAGGAAAATAAACGCTTAATAATCTTTTCCATCGTCTCCTAATCTTTTCTAAGCTTTACCAAAACTGCTTTGTTATGGATTTGCGTAAATGAGATTATTTAAGCCATTTATGAAGCCATGCCTTAAAAGTCCTTTGCCAAAGAATCCCGTTTTGGGGTTTCAGCACCCAATGGTTTTCATCGGGGAAATACAGGAACTCAGCAGGAATCCCGCGTAATACTGCAGCATTGAACGCCTGCATCCCTTGTGTCACAGCAATTCTATAGTCCAGTTCACTATGAACAACAAGAATTGGAGTATCCCAGTTCTGAACAAACCGGTGTGGCGAATTTGAAAAGCTCCGTTGTGCAATTTTGTTATTTTTATCCCAGAATGGTCCACCCAAGTCCCAATTGACAAACCACATCTCTTCAGTTTCAAGGTACTGGCTCTCCAGATTAAACATTCCATCATGCGCAATGAAAGCTTTGAATCGTTTATTATGATTACCTGCTAACCAGAATACAGAAAATCCCCCATAACTTGCGCCAATACAACCCAACTTTTCTTTGTCGACAAATGACTCTTTACACATGTCATCAATTGCACAGAGGTAATCCTTCATATTCTGTCCACCGTAATCCCCACTGATTTGCTCATTCCATTCTTTTCCGAAACCTGGCAATCCGCGCCGATTTGGTGCTACTACGATGTAACCATTGGCAACCATCATCTGGAAGTTCCAACGGTATGACCAAAACTGACTAACAGTGCTTTGCGGACCTCCTTCACAGTACAATAAAGTTGGATATTTTTTAGAAGGGTCAAAATGAGGTGGATAGATGATCCATGTGAGCATATCCTTATTATCCGTGGTTTTAATCATCCTTTCTTCCACTCTTCCCATCGACAATTGGTCCAGCAGATCCTTGTTTGTGAACGTAAGTTGAGTGTCCTTAAAGGTTTTAAGATCAACCGAATAGATTTCAACTGGCATCGACATCGACATTCTGGTGGCCACAACTTTATTACCTGCAGGAATTACTCCGGTATAATCATGAATACCTTGGGTAATTTTCAGAATTTTTCCATCATCTAAATCGAGACGGTAAATCTCATCAGTCGCGTGCCAGTCACTCGTAAAAACAAGAGACTTACTATCTGCTGTCCACGCAGGATTTTCAATATTCTGATCAAAATTTTGAGAAAAATCTTTCTTTGTTTTCAATTCAAAATCATAAATAAAAAGACGATTTTTGTCTGATTCATAACCGTTTCGCTCCATACTTTGCCATGCAATTTTTTTCCCATCTGGTGAGAAAGTGGGTGACATGTCATATCCCATCATTCCTTCAGTCAGATTGGAAGTTTGTTTACTTGCGAGATCGTACATATAAATGTCCGAGTTTGTGGATAGCGCATATTCCTTTCCCGTCTTTTTCCTACAAGTGTAAGCAATTACTTTACTATCCGGGCTCCAGGCAACCTGTTCCAAGCCACCAAAAGGTTTCAGCGGGCATTCATATGGCTCACCCTTCATGATGTCCAGATCATTTGCAAGTTTCTCACCATCAAAATCGGCTATGAAAATGTGGCTGTAGGTTTCAACCCATGAATCCCAATGCCTGTACATCAGGTCGGTAATCACTTTTCCTGAAGCAAGCGGCAACCCGTTGTAGAGTTCTTTTTCTGTCTTTTCTATTGGAATTTCCTTGGAATAAAGGATTTTTTTCCCATCGGGAGAATAGCTGAAACCGGTGATTTCATTTTCAGTCTTACTGATTTGTTTTCGGTCGGAACCGTCAGTGTTCATCTCCCAGATCTGCATTGATCCGGACTCTGCTGAAAGAAATCCAATTTTTTTCCCATTCGGGTTCCAGAGCGCTGAATACTCACTGAATTTTGTTGTTGTAATCCGCTTGAGGTTCTTTCCATCAACTCCGATCACATATAGTTCACGGTTCCCTTTGTTTTGCTGAATATCAAAATAAGTGAGGCCATAAAGGATGGTATTATTATCCTGTGAAACAACAGGCTCACTGACCCTGCCAAACGACCAGAGAACTTCCGGCGTCATAATATCGCTCGAAAGCTTTTGATTCTTCTTCTCAATTAATGAGGCGGACGGATTTTCTTGTTTTTTCTCATTTGGGCAACAGCCAAAAGTGATAATAATTAAAGCGAGGATGGCCAGAGTTAAAATCTTTTTCATGATTGTGTCTATTTAATTTTTCAGGAATTCAATTCAAAGTTACTGCTATTGCTTGACAGAAATCTATTGTTCAAGAATGAATTTGTCCACCCTTTCAGTTTTTTATCAGTGAATTAACTGGATTACGTAGGCCTTTAAAATCTTTCAGGTAAGCTTTTACAGTTCCTATCAGAATCTTAGCTTCGATATAAACAGGAATTTTATTTTCATCATCTGTTACCCAAACCAGCACATCTTCATCCCCTCTGAAGATAGTTCCTTCTACCATCTTAGCGGAAAATTTTATACAGCGGTATTTGGTGCCATCCTGATTTGTTACTATTTCTTTTCCTAAAGACCGGATATAAATAGGGTAGACGTTATCATCAATAATGACAGAAATCGGAATTTTTGTTTCAGATTTTAAAGATGAAAAATCAAGGGTTCTTGTATAATATACCGCTGAAAGCATGTCAAATGGGCAAAGATCCATTTTTAAAGTGTCTTCGCGAACCTGGTCTTTATTCCGTTTTGTGCTGGAGTAGGCTTTAGAATTCAGGTAATCAAAACGCAGTGTGTTAATAAGAGTATACCCACCTTCGTAGATGTACCTCCTGAATTCGTATGTACTGAATGTTTCAGGATTGATCCAAGAATCATAATAATCGCGGACCTTAAAAAATAAATCATAGGACGAGTAAGTTACTCCTGTACTTTTCAAATGCCATGAATCTTTGCCCATGAATTTCTCACGAGAAACTAAAAATGTCACCTTCCCGGCATTCACCCAGATGGGGCCCCAGTTGTAGGATATTTCGTAAGAGATTGTTTCTCCTTCACCGAATGCATTATTCTTATTGAAACATTGCGCCTTCGTGCTGAAAGTTTCAGAAACACACAGGAGAAAAAGAAGTAAAATGATTTTTGAATTCACAATTAAATGGCGCTAGTTTCGAAGTTTTCTTTTAATCCATAAAAAATATACCGGGATGCCAATCAGCACAATGGCCAAGCCTCTCCAGGAATAAACTGGTTTATAAGCCAGCAAGATTCCCATTATGAGCAAAGCCGACAGGATATAAATTGCGGGAACTACAGGATATCCGAACGCTTTATATGGCCTTTCTATTTCTGGATTACGCTTCCGTAGAACAAAAATCCCGAAGATCGTCAAAACATAAAAGATTAGGACAGAAAAGACAACATAATCCAGCAAGTTACTATAAGTGCCTGAAAGACATAAGAGGCTGGCCCAGACACATTGAATGACAAGCCCATTGGCTGGAACTCCTTTCGAATTCAAGTCTCCAACCCGGCGAAAAAACATCCCATCATGAGACATAGCATAATAAACTCTGGCACCGGCAAGGATCAATCCATTGTTGCATCCGAAGGTAGAAATTACAATAAGTCCGGCCATCAGGATCATGGCAGAGTTACCAAAAATCCCTGAAATAGCAGCTGTACCAAGTCGATCATTAAGGGCAAACTGGATGCCTCGCGAAGCTACATCTGTTCCGACAGGATCTCCCCGGAGCTGCAGCACCGTTAAATAAACGATATTTGCCAACAGATACATTATCGTTACGGTGAAAGTGCCAAGCGCAAGACTATATGGGATGTTTTTTTTAGGATTGATCACCTCTCCGGCAGTGAAAGTAATATTGTTCCAGGCATCAGAGGAAAATAAGGATCCTACCATGGCCATTCCAACTGCAGCAATTAGTGCGAATCCAGAAAGCGGAATAGGTTTCCCATTAAAGAGTGTTTGAGTGTCCCATAGAATTTTGCTATTAAGATGGATTGCATTTTTATTCATTGCGAATCCAAGGCCGATGATTATAAAAAGTAATAGAAGAAGGACTTTCCCGGAAGTAAAAGCATTTTGCACCTTTTTCCCTGCACTGATACCCCGTGAATTGATCCAGGTTAGTATGACAATTGAAAGGATTGCAACAATCTGGACAGGTCCAAACTTTACATATCCAAAATCATACCAGATAACAGACTCTGAAATAGCTGGTACCAGCACGCCAAAAAATTTTGCAAAAGCCATCCCTACTGCAGCAATTGTCCCTGTCTGAATGACCATAAACATTGTCCAGCCGTACAGAAAAGCCATCAACGGGTTATACGCTTCCTTAAGATAAATATATTGTCCTCCGGCTTGCGGAAACATGCCGGCAAGCTCACCATAACTAAGGGCAGCGAAAAGAGTCATAACACCAGTGATAATCCAAACCATCATTAACCAACCTGGCGAACCGACTTGTCGCGCAATATCAGCACTTACAATAAAGATACCGGAACCAATCATTGACCCCACTACAATTGCAGTAGAATCAAATAAAGTCAGGTTTTTTTTAAAAGTAGAGTGGGTAGACATAAGGTGAATATTTGTCCTCGTTTATGCTCACTTTTCAAGAAATTATTGAGACGCAAGATAATTTATTTTTTAATAATATCCATTATCGGTAACATGGGAGGGAACCAAAATTTTGGTATTATTCTTACCTTTAAAAAAAAAGGATCAGAATGGAGGCATTTGAATTGATGATTCAGTGTGATGAAATGATGGGAGCAAATGCAATCATCGGTGTTCGTTACGATACTACCAGAGTCATGAGTGGCATCACCGAAGTTGCTTGTGATGGAGCTGCTGTTGTAGGAGAATGATTGGTGGAAGAAAAAGCAGTTTGGTTTTATCCCGGACTAAACACAACAAAATATTCCTTGTACACTCATATACAGGATGAATGTACAAGCAATGTGAATAAAATGCTTCAGATTCTAATTGTGATAGATGAAAGATAACACGCCATCAAAAACCAGATTCTTCAGTACCATATTATTTATTAAAATTTTCCCTTTTAGGATATTCCCATCTTTTGTAAATCTAAAATAATTCGGATTAAGATTATTAATCTGAATATTTTGACTTACAACGATTGTATCGTACTGGTCTGAACCTTTAGCTTGAAGTAACAATCTGATGACATCTTCTCCGGTCGCTGGCTGGAGTCCTCCGCTCAGAGCAATCATCTGGATGGTGCCAGGTAAAACGCCAGGCATTTTAATTTCAAAATCACTCCCGACTCCAAAGGTTACTGTTTGATGAGGAAGCAAATCCGATTGATTCTTTTTCTGACAGGATATCGTAAAAATTGCCATTAATAGTAATAAGAAGGTCAACTTTTTCATGAAATTGGGCTGTTTATAAAATCATGTGAATTAACATTTTTAAATCGCACACAGAAATAAATATCAAAAAAAATGATAAATTAAAATTTTCTCAATAAGTACGACCATTGATTTCAATCTGGCGACTTCAGGAAAATCTGTATTTAAAGTAAATAAGGTGCAGCAACGCGAATACAAATATAGTTTTTTTTTTCTTAGTTTTCGCATATTGCGATGAAAATAAACTCTCAATTTGCTAACATATCGCACAGGTGTGCGATTTCGGGTTAGTTTCGTCAGCCTGCGCAAAAATGATGTTAAACCACACATTATTAGTTTCTTACTAAATGATCAATAGTTGGAAAGATAACTTTTTCAAAAACCGAGGAAATTGTGGTTGAATAATTTTCAATGCTTCTGGTTAACCGGAATAAGCGCAATGGATAACCGGAGTTAAAATTTTATTTATTTTCTGTCCATTTCTTAAATATTCACAACTTACAAATCAAATATTGATATGAATTGAATTTCTCGTATTTTTGATTACTAAATGTTTCCACTATGAAAAAGCAATATTTGTTGATTGGTTTAATTTTTACTATCGGGCTCTTCTTTTCTTCTTATGGACAGAAAGTACTTACGCTTCAACCAGGACCCACAGAAGGTATCGACACTTACATTTGCAGTGTCCTTCCTGATCATGTCGGTTATGCAGATGGTTTCCTTGTTACCGCCTGGACACTTGATGGTCAACCCTATGTGGGAATGAATGTTTTCAAGTTCGATCTTTCACAGATTCCGCATGACGCAATTATCCTTGAAGCTAAACTCAGTCTCTTTTTTGATCCCAATGGATCATGGTTTCAAAACGAGGGAGCTAATTCATCCTTTATTAAAAGGGTCACCTCCAAATGGGATAAAATGACTGTATGCTGGGCGAACAAGCCGGCCTCTGCAGAAGCCGGCAAAATCGACCTCCCGGAAACCACTGAGCCCCAACAGGATTTGACTGACATCGACATAAAAGCCTTTGTTGAAGGGTGGGTTGCCGATGCATCCACTAATTATGGCATGCTGATGGGACTTTACAATCAGGATCCTTATGCATGTCTCGTCCTCTCTTCAAGTGATGGAACAATTCCTGCACGTCGGCCCAAACTTGTTGTTACCTACTCTGATTGTACACTTCCTGAATCTGGATTTTCTGCTAAAATAGACGGTCTCACGGCAATGTTTACTGATCAATCAAGTAATGCGCTAAACTGGAAATGGGATTTCGGCGATGGATCTTCGTCTTTTTTACAGAATCCTGTTCATTCCTATTTATCACAAGGAAAGTACGAAGTTTGTCTGACTGTTCAGGATAGCTGTGGAAGTAATACCTTTTGCGACTCAATAGAAACAATTTGTAATGCACCTTTAGTAACATGGTATTATGACACGCATGGAACATTTGTAGATTTTTTTGATACAACAGCAGGCGCCAACGGATGGTTATGGAACTTTGGAGATGAATCTTATGATTCTATTCAAAATCCAACCCACGAGTACATATACGAAGGAAGCTATTTGGTCTGTCTTACAGCCTATGGTTCATGCGGCTCTGATACCCATTGCGATACGGTGCAATCTTACAATACATTGTCAGCACCATTTGGCATCCATTCTGAAGGGCATCTGATTTTCTTTTCTGATCTGACTGAAAATGCCATAAGCTGGTACTGGAAATTTGGTGATGGATCAACATCAGAACTTCAGAATCCATCTCATTACTTTGAAAAATCGGGACAATATTATGTTTGCCTGAAAGTTACTTTGCCATCCGGGATAATGTATGGTTGTGATTCTGTACTCGTTCTCCCTGACGGGCTTTCTAAAGGAATCTCAAACAGTATCAATTTCTATCCAAACCCTGTCGAAAATTTCTTGAAACTGCACAGGAACTGGCTTTCCCCGGATGATGCCGAAGTATCTATTTCAAACCTGCAGGGGATCGTGGTTTATTCATACAGAATCCATTTTTCACCCGGAGAGGCAGAATCCTCAATCGATCTGGGTTCTCTGGAATCCGGTTTATATTTTGTCAGGATTATCTCAGGGAGCAACAATAAAATTGCGAAATTTGTGAAGGCAGAATAATCCACTTAAGCTGTTGTTCTTGATTATTTGTGGAAGAGTTCAAGCAATCACAATCTTAACCTGATGGAAAATAAATACAAGTATGTCCTCTCTCTTTTTAATCAAATTTATCACCTGGAGACCACCGCTTATGAATTAAGTTACGGGATAGATGAAAAATCAAAAATTCAGATAAAAAAAGGAAAAGTTACTTTCTTTGACAAACATGAGGAATATAATATCAGAAATGTTATATGGAAGGAATGGAATTCTGTACAGATTCCATTTTTGTTTGATGAACGACCCGATACTGAGATTCTCACTTTTTCAAATGGAAGAGTAATAATAAATTTTGATATCATTGCTTCTTCCTTCTTCTTTTTAAGTAGTTGGCAGGAATTAAGTTACAATAAAGGAAATGATTTATGCCGGTTCCCGTTTGAAGCGAGTATTCAGTATAAACTTAAAATAATTGATAAACCAATCGTCAACTATTATTTTGAAATCTTAAAAGAAGCAATTGAGAGGGCATATTCCATCAAGCTAAAAGTCAGTCTTTGGCAGGATAAGCCATTTGCAGCATTTATCTCGCATGACATTGACACGTGTCAAAGTGCTTGGATTCAAGGCAGTTTCAGGGCATTACTCAAAGGCGATATACCATCAATACTGAAACTTCTCTGGTTAAAAACAACCGGGAATGATGCGTGGTTTAATTTTGACCATATTTTGGAAAGTGAAAGGAAGGATCATATTCATTCTACCTTCTTTTTTATGAGCCGCAAGGGGAAATATGGCAAATTCAGGAACTCTGACTATAACATCAATAACAGAAAATTCCGGAAAGTCTTTGACAGGATTCGTGAGAATGATTCGGAAGTTGGTCTGCATGGAAGCCTCGGAACATGCAATGACCTTAACAGGTACCAGGAAGATGTCCGTCAATTGAAATTTAAAATCACAGGCAATCGATTTCATTTTCTTGAGTTTGATACACATAATACGCTGGAAATACTCGAAAAATCTGGAATAGCATTCGATTCAACGTTAGGGTTTGCAGAACACTATGGCTTTCGTAATGGAATTTGTTTCCCGTTTTTTCTTTACGATGTTAAAAATGACAAACAATCTAAAATTCTTGAAATTCCGTTGGTTCTGATGGATGGAACTTTACAGAATACGAAATACATGAATCTTGGCAATGATCAGATTGAAACCAGGCTAAATGAGCTAGTTAAAGAGGTGAAAAAATTTAACGGATTAATTACCATTTTGTGGCATAACACGCACTATTCTGAATATAAATACAAAGGATGGGGAAGGATCATGGAGAAAATAATTCGTATCTGTACCGAGAATGATTCTTTATTCTTAAACGGGTCCGAGATTGTTCAAAAATATGGAAATATGCTATCAAGTACTTAATGATCTGAATGACGAAACGATCAATGGGTTTTACAATTCATTTCACAAAAGCAACCGCACATCTGAAGAATTCAAATGGGAGTTTTGTAACAGCCCAAAAGGAAAATCTATTTATGTCCACGCAATTACCCCCCAGGGCAAGGTTGTAGGTGCTATATCAGTTATTCCTTTAGAAATGATCAATGGTCTTGGAGAAACGCTGCTGACCGGCAAACCTGAAGATACAATGGTTGATATTTTTGCACGGCTCAAATACCGCAAAACGGATATTTTAAAAGAGATGTATGATTTACTTGAACAGGAATGTAAAAAAATCGGAATTGAAGTACTTTGGGGATTCACTTATGAAATTAAACCTTTTTTAAGATTAGGATTTGAAACATCTTTTCATTCCCTTCAGGGAACATTTGTCATTAAACCATTTTCAGCATACAACTATCTTTGCAGTCTGAATAAAAATAACAGACTGAAAGAAAAAATCAAGATTGCCCTGTTGGTTGCAGTATCGGCGGTATTGAAATACAGGTCATTTTTTATTTTAGGTCAAATCCCGGGAAAAGTTATTTTTGACGATTATGCGGACCATGAAGATTTATTATTGAAGCATCTCAATCGTGATCAAACCTGTTTTTGTTTAAATCAGAACAATGAATATCTCAACTGGAGAATAAAAATTAACCCAAATAAGCTATCCTATCAGGTTGTTACCTTGACCAATAATAAGGGTGAACAGGAAGCGGAAATAATTTATAGTACTCATCAGAATACTGCTTTCATTGAACAAATTATTTTTCTTAAAACCCTCAATCCGAAACATGTTTTAAGAATGTTAAAATACGTTGAGAAAAACCTGAAAAAAGAAAATATTTCACTGATTCGTTTTATGGGATTCAATTCAAGTCTATTAAACAAGAAGGAGATAGTTCTTCTGAAAAAATTTGGATTCGTCTTTATCAATAGAGGAATTCCCGTAGTTTTCAAAAAAATTGGAAATATACCGATAGATATAACGCCAAATAACATTTTTTTATCCCGGTTATATACCCAGGGAAATGTATGAAAAATCTTTTTTTATCGCTGAGGCGCTGAGACGCAGAGAATAATAGCGACGAAAATCTGCCCTCTGCGTCTTTGCGGTTATCATTTACTGAACCAAATACTTTGTTATTATGCTGAATAAACAAATTTTAAATTTAGTTATTGAATCTCTTAAGGAAATTGGGGAAGAGGACAAAAAGCCGGAATTGCTGAAGGTGGACAAAACGACGCGCTTGTATGGTCAGAATGGATGCCTGGATAGTTTAGGCCTGGTTCGGGTGATATCAAATGTCGAAGAAAAAATTTCAGAAATACTAAAAAAGGACATTGTAATTGCCAGTGAGAAAGCAATGAGCCAGAGAAGTTCCCCTTTTCTTACCATTGAGAGCCTGACAAATTTTATTGTAGAACTTTTGAATTCCGAAGAAAATGCCTGAAGTTATCATTATCACCGGCTCACGGAAAGGATTGGGCAAAGAATTATGTGTTTACTATTTGGAAAAAAAGAATATTGTAATAGGATGCAGCCGTGGTCCTTCAGCAATTGATGATCCCAATTACACACATTACGAATTGGATGTAGCTGATGAAAGACAGGTCGTGAAAATGGTTAAAGAAGTTTCCAGAAAATTTAGTCGTATTGATATTCTTATAAACAATGCCGGTATTGCATCGATGAACCATATGTTGCTTACGCCTCTTGAGACCGTCCAAAATATCTTCAATACAAATTATTTTGGAACATTTTTGTTCTGCAGGGAAGTTGCAAAAGTCATGGTCAGGAAAAAATATGGCAGGATAGTAAACTTCACTACTGTTGCGACTCCTTTGCGATTGGAAGGTGAAATTGCATATGCAAACAGTAAAGCTGCCATTGAAAATTTTACTGAAATTGCTGCCCGGGAACTTGCTGAATTCAATATCACGGTAAATGCCGTTGGACCAACTCCGATACCAACCGATTTAATAAAAAATGTTTCCAGGGAAAAAATGGATGCTTTAATTAACCGGCAGGCAATACGGCGGTTTGGTACTTTTGAAGACCTGGTAAATGTGATAAACTTCTTTATCGATAAAAAGAGTGATTTCATCACCGGGCAGATCCTTTATCTGGGCGGAGTAAATAAATAATGCTTGTTCATCACTCCCGATGACTTAGTGGTAACAAAAATATAGCAATGGAGTACATCAATAACTGGTTTTATCAAAAATTCCTCGAAGTCAAAGATAAAATTGCGATCATTCATAAGGATCAAAAGTACACGTATGGAGATTTAACAGATAAAATCAATGAATTTAACAAGCTAGTTCAATCGCAAATTCCAAAAGGAGAAGTTGTTGCATTGCTTTCAGATTATTCATTTTATTCGATCGCGTTGTTTTTCTCTCTCATCCAAAATAAAAATATTATAGTCCCGGTAATATCAATCACCAAATCCGAAATTGAAAACAAAATTGATGTTTCAATTGCAAAGAAAAAGATCGCCATTGTAAACGATCAATTGCAAATCATTGATACCACGCGCAGAAATACCGATCCGCTGTATGAAAAACTCAGGAAACTGGATCACGCGGGACTTATCTTATTCAGCAGTGGAATTACCGGCGAACCAAAAGCGATGGTCCATGACCTGGACGTACTGGTTGATTCATACAAAAAAGATGTTGTAAAAGAGATCAATTCAATCATCTTTTTAACCTTTGACCATATCGGAGGAATTGATACACTATTTAGTTTGTTATCTATCGGAGGGACCATAACCATCCCTGAAAGCCGCGATCCGGAATCTGTCTGTGCCCTGATAGAAAGGAATAAAGTTGATGTCCTTTCATGTTCCCCTACATTTCTCAACCTCCTGATTCTTTCCGAAGCATTTAAAATGTACAATCTGAGCTCACTCAGGATCATTGGTTTCGGGGCTGAGCGGATGCCGGAGTTTTTATATCAAAGGCTTAAAGAAATATTTCCTGCTGTCAGGTTCCAGCAAAAATTTGGGACCAGTGAAACAAATGCAATACGTGTGAAAAACCATCCGGCTGATAATCTTTACATGAGGATAGAGGATCCAAATATTCAGTTCAAGATAGTTGATAATGAGCTTTGGTTAAAAAGCAGTACCCAGATATTGGGGTATCTTAACACCAATGCTGATAATTTTGAGGAGGGCTGGTTCAAAACCGGCGATATTGTGGATACCTATGAGGACAGGTATTTTAGGATTATCGGGAGGAAAAAGGAAATTATCAATGTAGGTGGTGAGAAAGTATTTCCGGGTGAAGTTGAAAATATTATTTTGCAACTAAAATGTATAACTGGATGCACTGTTTACGGCCTTAAAAATATTATCACAGGGGAATCGGTTGTTGCAGAGGTGGCTGTAAAACAAGGTTTCGGCGCCACTGAAGTTAAAAACCAGATCAGGGAAATTTGTACACAAAGACTTGATGCATATAAGAGACCATCCAGGATAAAAATCGTTGAAAGTATTTCTTTCAATGAAAGATTCAAGAAAATCAGAAGGATGTAATATCAACCTGATAGAACAGAAATGTGAAAACTTATGCTGTTTTATTCTGTTTCTTATAGATTATTATTGTTTATCAGTGTATTTTTTAGCTATGTAGCGTGGACGAGAGTATACAACCTTCAAAATGCCCACTGATAATCAATTAGTTAAATTTCAAAAAAGCCCCTTTTTTTGCACTTTTTGGGCGGTTTTGTCGCAGTTTTTGTCGCAAAAGTGTAATGAATTTTCGTTGTAACATCTCCTTTCCCAGTCTTCGAGTTCAGCATTTACACAACGAAATGGTAACGCGATTTACTCTTTTCACATTGCGTATTAATAGTCGCAAACTTCACTTTTTTGAAGTAGGAGGGGAATTTAACTTCTGTCTTCCTGATTTTAAGTACAACAGGCCAGAACCCTGTATTACCAGGTCAATTGAAAGCAAAAGTAACGTGATTGTAACTTCTTTCCAACAAAAAAGAGAATTATTCTTGATTCATGGTATACCATGCTGTAGTAAGATATTGCCTGGAATACTTGAAAGCTCCTTTTGCCTTTTTCAAAAAAAAAAGTGCTAAGTTTGTTGGAGCAATGTACCCTGATAAACCTGGAAAAATGAACTGTATCATTATTGATGATGAAATTCATTGTATAAAAACATTATCCGGTCTGCTGAATACAAATTTTCCGGAAGTAAATATTCTGGCAACTTGTCATGAATCGACTAAAGCATATGATTTGATTCAGAAATACAAGCCCGATTTCATTTTTCTCGATATAGAAATGCCATTTTTGAATGGATTTGACCTGCTTGCCAGATTTAACCCGTTGTTTTTTGAAGTGATCTTTACCACAGCATACGATTCCTACGCAATAAAGGCTATAAAGTTTAGCGCATTGGATTACCTGCTAAAGCCGATCGACAAGGAAGACCTTGCCGCTGCCATGAATAAGCTCAGATCGAAACGGTTCTCAATCACAAAGGCGCAAGTGGACATGGCTTCTGCCTTGCACACCAAACAAATGCCCGGCACCATTGCCCTTCCCACTAACGACGGACTGACTTTCGCCTCTGTGGATGATATTATCTATTGCTGCGCAGATGGCAGTTATACCCGTATTTTCATGAAAGATAGCAGTGAGATCCTGCTTTCGAGGACATTGAGAGATGTTGATGAACTGCTGGGTGATTATAATTTCTTTCGCATACATCATTCCACCCTGATCAACCTTAACCAGGTTAAGAAATATCTGCGTGGCGATGGGGGAGAGGTTATAATGAGCAACGGCCAGAACCTCCAGGTTGCCCGCACACGGAAAACGGAATTTCTGAACGCATTCAAGCGTTTCTGAGACCAAATTGCAACTCCAATTTGCCATTTTACATTTGACTCTCCCACCATCCAACTGCTAAATCCTACCGGTTATCAAATAATTCCTACCAGTTATAAATTGGCGCTTTACTTTCCATCACTCCTAAGCTATTTTTGGTTATTCGTAAATCGTAAATCGCCCAATCGTAAATAAATCAATCGCCATGAAAAAATCACTGTTACTTTCAATCGTCCTGGTCATTACCGGGCTCAGTTCATTTGCCCAATGGGAATGGCAAAATCAAACACCGCAAGGAAATCAGTTGAATTCGGTTTTTTTTACCGGTGCCAATACCGGGTACGCAGTCGGTATTGACGGAACTATCCTTAAAACCATTAACGGAGGTACAACCTGGACTGCTGAATCAAGCGGTACAAACTATAGTCTTACATCCGTATTCTTTCCCGATGCGAATACAGGGTATGCAACTGGGATTGATCACCCTTCCGCGAGCATTTGGAATGGAATAATCCTTAAAACCATAGATGGTGGATCGACCTGGACAGATGTTTTAGGTGGAGGTTGGTCAGGCTTTAATTCGGTTTATTTTACCGATTCCTTTACCGGTTATGCCGTCGGGCGTTATGGAGCAATCTTAAGAACTTCAGATGGCGGGATAACCTGGAATAATCAATCGTCACAGGCTAATAGCTTAACATCCGTTTACTTTCCCGCAACCGATACAGGCTATGCTGTCGGTGAAGGTGGAACAATCCTAAAAACCATCGATGGAGGCACAAACTGGACTGTTCAATCCAGCGGAACAACCGGTTTCCTTTATTCAGTTTACTTTACCGATGCCAGTACCGGTTATGCTGTGGGTGGTGATAACAGTATTGGGGGAATTATCCTAAAAACAATCAATGGAGGTACAACCTGGGTTGCTCAAACAAGTGGGACTCCGATGCCACTGCATTCAGTTTACGTTAATGATGACAATACCGGGTGTGCGGTGGGTGATTATGGAACGATCTTAAAAACAATCAATGGAGGCACAACCTGGACGGTTCAACTGAGTGGAACATCCTATTTATTATATTTCGTTTGCTCTGCAAATCCTGGTAAATTATACGTTGTGGGGGATTATGGAACCATCTTTACAACCATCGATGGGGGATCAACATGGACTGCCTTATCTGGTTGTATCACGACCGATCTTTTATCCTCCGTTTTCTTTACTGATGCCAATACCGGTTATGCCGTAGGAGGTGTGGATAATCATTGGGACGAAACAGTTGGTATAATTCTTAAAACCACTAACGGAGGCAATACCTGGAGCAGTATATGGACCGGACAGACCTACCATTTAAATTCCGTGTTTTTCACGGATGGGAATACAGGTTATGCAGTCGGATATGTATTTGAATTTTGGAATGGCAAACTTACAAAGGGAGCCATTCTTAAAACAACTGATGGGGGAACAACATGGAACAGTCAATATTCAACTGTTTTGCAGGAATCCTTTAATTCTGTCTATTTTACGGATTCAAATACCGGCTATATTGCATGCGGAGGAGGTACCATCCTGAAAACAAGCGATGCCGGACAGACCTGGGCAACTCAATCGAGTGGAACTACTTCTTTATACTCAATTTACTTTCCGGATGTCACGACAGGATATGCTGCAGGTCCCATATGTTTTATCAAAACTACCAATGGGGGCTCAACCTGGACAGCCCAAACGTTTCCGTGGTATACTGGCACTTCAGTTTTCTTTACAAGTGCCGATACAGGGTATGTGACAGGAGCTAGTCCTTTTGGTGGTGGAAGTATCTCAAAAACCACTGACGGGGGAACGACCTGGGTTACCATAGAAACCACAAACTACATGTCTTCCGTTTACTTTACTGATATGAACACGGGGTATGCAGTGGGTGGAATGGGAACAATCTTAAAAACCACCGATGGTGGCACAACCTGGGGCGATTTATCTATTAAAACATATAATAATTTGGCCTCTCTTTTCTTTCCCGATCCCAACACAGGTTGGATCGTAGGAGCTAATGGCACCATCCTTAACACTACCAATGGAGGAACGACAGGTATAAATGAAGCAAAGCAACCCGGTTGTTCAGAAATCTCCCTGAAGATTTATCCCAATCCCGCTTTTGAAAAAATTTCGATCGAATCGTCCGAACTTGGAAATATAATGAATGGGACCGTCTTTGTTCATGGAATGACTGGCCAGGAATTGATCAATCAAAAGGTACAGGGTCCAGGGGTGGAAATAAATGTCAGTTCACTTCCAGCCGGGATCTATTTTATCAGATATATGGATAAGGAAAAGACAGAGTCAGGCAAGTTTATCAAGGAATAAACATAAAAATCTTTGCATCTTTGTCATACATTGATATCTCACATACGACATACCTGGCTAACAATTTTCCTGATCCTTATATTCAGCGTAAAAATATTTGCTCAACTATCCGCGGAGGATAAACTCAGGCAACAAATTGCAAAGGAGACCAATGACACCATCAAAGTAAAACTGCTGATAAAACTTGCTACAAATTATTCCATCCGTAACAGATATGCTATTCGAGGTGATTCAGAACAATTTGTATGTTTAAGAGAAGCCCGTAAACTGTCGAAGAAAACCGATTTCAGGTATGGACTGGTTTGGGGTCAGTATTATGATGCGCTTCGGCTTTATTACAATGGCAGTTATGATAAATCACTGGCCAGCTATAAAAGCTGCATTGCCGGGTTGGATTCTCTTGGCATTATCCAATCTAAAAACAGTCCTCTCGGCACAATCAATGTCCTGTTCACTGCAATGGGTAAAGAAACAGAGGAATTCCAGTATTATTCAGCCAGGGCTGCTGACTATAAACGCACCGGACCAAAGGAAAACCTGGCCGATTGCTATTTTGGGATTGCCGGACATTACGCCTATCTCGGGGATTACGACAAATCAATTGAATATATCCTGCGCGCCCGGGAATTGTATGAAACTTTTGATCCCTTCGGTTATGCCACTGCAACCGGGGTTGTGGGATACTATTATCTTCTCTGGGGAAACCTGGATAAAGCCCAGCCTTATATCGAATCAGGACTTAGGGAATTTAAGCTGATGCAGGATTCCTCGATAATTTCCTTTATGTACAATGCGCTTGGAGACCTGTCGCTGAGGAGACAAGACTACAAAACTGCACTGCTGAATTACAGTTATGTGAAAAATTACTGGAGCGCTATCGACACTGCATATATTTCCCTTGATCTCGTAAGCATTGCTGCAGTCTATTTACAATTGAATGAGCCTGACAGTGCAAACAATTTTCTCATTCAAGCCCGAAAGATGCAGAAAAATAAAAACCTTA
The DNA here is from genome assembly GCA_903915465.1 of uncultured Bacteroidales bacterium. Classification (GTDB taxonomy): domain Bacteria; phylum Bacteroidota; class Bacteroidia; order Bacteroidales; family FEN-979; genus FEN-979. The sequence continues at coordinate 44,159 of CAIWTA010000091.1, forward strand.
CCATGATTTCCTCACATGGTCCCTTGGAAATTGATTACCATTACTACCTATATTACAAGGCAACCTACAATCACATTCTGGCATTGAAATGTTTAAAAAATGCGCTGAGAGAGGCTCAAATGATAAAATACATTCCGCTAATACTTAAATACACCAATGAACTTCATTTCTACTTGCTGCAAAAAGGGGATTCACTCCAAGCTCTCCGCTACCTGGTTCAATATCAGGCCTTACAAGATTCCGTCAATAAAATGAACACCCAGGCCCGGATCGCAAGTTTTGAAATTGAGCAGCAACAGCAGGCGAAAGAGAATGAAATTGAACATTTGCAAGTGCAAAAGAAAGAACAACAAAACTACTACCTGATTGGTGGGGCGTTTTTGCTGCTGATCGTCATGGCTGTGATCAGCCTCATTCTTTACAGAAGAAAAAGAGACAAAGAGCAGCTAACTTCAGATTTCAAAAGCCAACTGGCCCAGGCCGAAACCAAAGCCTTGCGGGCGCAAATGAATCCACATTTCATTTTTAATTCCCTCAATTCCATCAACAGCTTTGTGATGGATCAAAAGCATGAGATTGCTTCGGATTACCTGATCAAATTCTCAAAACTGATCCGCCTGATTCTGGACAATTCACGCAGTGAAACCATCTCCATTGAAAAAGAACTTGAAACCTTGAAGTTATATGTATTGCTTGAGGCTGCCCGTTTTGATAATAAATTCAAATGTGTTTATCACATAAGCGATGATGTAAACCCCAGTTCTGTCATGATACCGCCCATGCTGCTCCAGCCGTTCGTAGAAAACGCAATATGGCACGGGCTGATGCAGAAAGAAGGTGAAGGAACCATTACCATTGAGATAGCCATGAACAGTGAGCAGATAACAGATGACGGTGAACAGCATTTACGAATCTCAATTTCGGATGACGGCATTGGTCGGGAAAAAGCAGCAGAACTGAAAAGCAAATCCGCAACTCACACATCGCATGGTTTAAAGGTCACCTCGCAGCGGATCGACATGATGAACAAGCTCAATTCCACTTGGGCGAAGTTGAATATTGTTGATTTGAAGGATATGCAGGGTTGCGCGATGGGAACCAGGGTGGAA
>CAIWTA010000092.1 GCA_903915465.1 uncultured Bacteroidales bacterium
AATATTACTATTAACGGGGGTTCTACAACCAGCCAGATTTCTGTTATCGAAAATGTTTCCGGTGGAACAGCCGCCGGCAATACAATTAATATCAATAACAACACGATTCAAAACTGTACCTGGCCTACTGCAACAACAGGTGTTTTTTACACCATTTATAATACTGCTACCCCGCTTACTTTAAATATTAATTATAATACCATTTCCGGAATCTCCACTCCCGGAACAGGTATACTCTATGGCATTTCTAGTGGATCACCAACTACATTGAACATTAACAACAACAATATTGCCAACCTGACAAAAACAGGTATAGGTGCTATTTATGGATTTTATTTAAGTACTTCTACGATTACTTGCCAGAACAACATTATTGATGGGCTCTCCTGCACTGCAGCAGCAAGCACAACTGGCATTTATGGTGTATATGATGCTGCTTCTGCAGTAATTGAAAATTACATCTCCAATGTATGTAAGAATTTTAGCTCCACAGGAACTGCAACAATTAAGGGTCTTTACATCGGCACCGCAACTGGAAATAAAACGATTCAGGGCAACCAGTTCTTTAATTTTACTGTAGCCAACGGTGCTGGTAACATTTATGGTATCCACATGACCTATGGTGCGACAAACATCCTAAGTGATAACCAGATCCATGACTTCTACATCACCGGATCAACATCCGGATATATTTACGGATTATATGTTGCTGCAGGGACGCTCAATAGTGTTTATCTCAACAATATTAATACTTTCAGTAATGCCGGCGGTACAGGGGGTTCCATATATGGTCTATATATCGCAACCGGAACAACGAACAATGTTTACAGGAACAAGGTTTGCAACTTATCGTCAGGAAGTTCAAATCCCTTGGTTTGTGGAGCTTACATTTCGAGCGGAACCACGAATAATTTTTCCAACAACCTGATCGGTGACCTGAGAACTCCGGCCGCCAATGCCGCAATTCCCGTGGTAGGCATCTATGTAGCAGGTGGAGCGAACGCTAATGTTTATTATAACACAGTTTACCTGAACGCAACCAGCACGGGGGCTTTGTTCGGCAGCTCTGCCATCTATGCATCCACCACCCCAATCGTTGACTTAAGGAATAACATTCTTGTCAATACATCAACACCTGTTGGAGCCTTAGGGTTTACTGCTGCTTACAGAAGATCCACAAGTACACTAACGAGTTATGCAAATGCTTCCAACAACAACTATTATTACGCTGGCGTACCATCTGCTACCAATTTGGTTTACTTCGATGGGACAACGCCATATTCAACGCTAGCAAATTTCCAGGCATTGGTAGCTCCACGCGACGCAGTTTCAGTCACAAGCGCTGCAGTGCCTGCATTTTTGAGCACCATATGTGGAGATGTCACATTCCTTCACATTAATCCTGCTGTTTCCACAGTCATTGAAAGTGGAGGGGCTGCCATTGCTACCTATGATAATGACTACGATGGCAACATCCGTCAGGGGAGTACGGGTTATCCCCCCCAAGTGAATGGAGGCGGCTCTGCACCTGATATTGGCGGAGATGAGTTTGATGGTATTCCTAATTACACTTGTTCCACACCTGCACCCGGCGCTACGCTCACTACAGCCAATGCCATTTGTCTGGGGCAGAGCATCATCCTCTCTTTACAAAATATTACTCTGGGAACAGGGGTTACCTACCAATGGTATATGTCTCCCACCGGTACGACTTGGGCCATTATTCCAGGAGCCACTTCAGCCACTTACACGACCACACCGGCTGCTTCACTTTATTATAAATGTATCGTTACTTGTCAAAACGGACCATCTTCTGCAACCTCGACGCCGATTCAAGTTCCTTTCACCAATAGTATCCTCTCTACCACGCCCAACAGCCGCTGTGGAACAGGTACTGTATCTTTAGCGGCAACAGGCTCCGGAACAGCACTTGGCTGGTATGCAGCCTTAACCGGTGGGGCTCCACTGGGCGCAGGTTCCCCTTTCATAACTCCGGTAATTAGTGCAACTACTACTTATTATGTTGGGGCTGAAACTGCAGGCCCTGCAAATGTTTCAATTGGAACCGGTACAACAAATCAAAACACTACCACTACCTGGCCAGCGCCATATGGTAACTATGACGAAAATGGGAAACACCATATACTGATTTTAGGTTCTGAGTTGAGTGCTGCAGGCCTGAGTGCAGGATACCTGAATTCTTTGGCTTTTGATGTTGCCAGCATAGGCACATCCGGAGTGCATAAAGCATTTACCATCAGCATTGCCAATACACTATTGGCAGTTCTTACAACAACTCTTGAGACAACTGGGTTTGCTCCGGTTTTTGGTCCGGTAGATTATCAACCTGTGTTAGGTCTCAACATCCATAATTTTCCACCATCTTCTTTTTATTGGAACGGTAACTCTAACATTATTGTTGAAGTATGTTTTACAAATGACGCCACTGGTAGCGGTACCTTTTATACTCAAAATGCAATAATGAACAGAACAGCAACTTCATTCAACAGTGTTGCTTATAAAGAAGCTGATAATATTGCCCAGTGCCCGCTCACAACAGGTGCCACAGTATCAACTGCCCGACCAAACATGGTTATCAATGGCATGGGAGTATGTTCAAGTCCGCGAAGTGCAGTTATTGCTACAGTAACCTCTCCTCCTGCTTTGACAGTAACCGCCGACCAGACAGTATGCAATAATTCAGTGGCCACAATCACAGTTACACCACCGCTTACAAATTTTGATAGTTACACATGGAGCCCGGCTGCCAATCTGTTTACCGATTTTGGATGCAATAATGCTTACTTAGCCCTTACCAGTGCAACGACAGTTTATTTCAAATCTACTATTGCAGGTGCGTATCCTTACACATGTACTGCAACTAATTCATTAACAGGATGTGCGAATACTACGACAACCACTGTGACCAACTTAGCGGCAAGCCCTGTTATTACGGCAACACCGTCTACGTTGTGCATTAGTGGAACATCTGTGATAACGACTGTTCCTGCAACCGGTTATGGAACTGCTACTTTTCAATGGCAAAGCTCTTCGAACATTGGAGGCCCGTACGGTGATATTTCAGGTGCAAATTCTATCAGTTATTCAACACCTACACTTACAAGCACCACCTATTATAAATTGCAAATTAAGTTAGGTACAAATGTTTGTACAGAATCAAATGTAGCGACAATCACAGTAAATAACCCTGTGATTACTGCCACTTATCCCGGTTCACGCTGTGGAACCGGAACAGTTGTTCTTGGAGCAGCCGGAAGTGGAATATTAAGCTGGTATGATGTAGCTACAGGAGGAGCATCTGTAGGTACCGGAACGTCTTTCACCACACCAATTATAAGTGCAACAACAACTTACTATGTTGCTGCAGAAAGTACAGGTTCTGTTAATGAGACCGGCGGGCGTACAACTGTGTTAGCTACAACAGGATTCCTCACTACTCCAAATTGGGGAATTATGTTTGATGCAACCCAGGCTTTCACTTTAAATTCTACTACCGTTTATCCAGTGGGAACAGGCACTATCACCGTTGCATTATTGAATTCTATAGGTGCAGAAATTGCTGTAACCTCACCCATCAGCGTTACAGGTACTGGTCAGGCTTCACCCAATGTTGTCAATCTGGGATTCAATGTTCCTGTTGGTACAAACTACAAACTTGTATTAAAAGCATATACCGGAATTACTGATCTGTTAAGAGAATCAGCCGGAAATACATTCCCGTACCCCTCTCCCTCCGGAGCAATCAGTGTTACAGCTGGTTGGACTGGAACAGCATCTTCCACCAGTTATTATTGGTTCTATAGTTTGCAAATTGGTATTGGTTGTACTTCGGCACGGACTGCAGTGGTCGCAACAGTGACATCTGCCCCAGCATTCAATACTTTAACAGCAATACCCACAACCATATGCGAAGGACAAACCAGCACACTGAGTGTTACCAGCGACGATCTTGGCTACGTATATGTATGGACACCAGGGCCTTTAACCGGTACACCTCAGATAGTAAGCCCTCTTGTCACCACTCAGTATACTGTGACAGCTACAGATGGTACCGGCTGTGTTAATACCGGCAATGTGACAGTTGCTGTGATCCCTGCACCTTCAGCTATCCTCATTACCCCTTCCGCTCCGGTAATAAACTCCGGGGATATTCAACAGTTAACAGCAAGCGGAGGAATCATCGCGGATGTCACTGTATTCACAGAAAACTTCAATGGCAGCACCAACCTTTGGACTACTTCTAATACATCTACGCTAGGAACTCCAGCAAATGCTGCCTGGACATTACAAGCAGATGGTTATATTTATAGTTCTGTTGCATACCATAGTAATGACAATTCACAATTCTATATGACGAACAGTGATGCACAGGGAACCGGCGGAATAACCAATACTGAGTTAATAAGCCCTGTAATCAATGCCACAGGGTTCACTTCATTAACTTTGAAGTTTTGGCACTATTTCAGGTATCTTGATACGGATAGCCAGGCTATAGTTGATATTTCAACAACCGGAGGCACTACCTGGGAAACTACTCCGCTGGCTTCTTATGTAGCCACGCAAGGCGCCGCAGCTGCATTTGTACAGGCAACTGCTGATTTAAGTGCTTATGCGGGCTTAAGTAATCTGAAAATACGGTTTAGGTACCATGACACCTATGGCTGGTATTGGTGTATAGACAATGTTACCATTACGGGTTCAGCAAGCGCTGGTTTTTCCTGGGCGCCAATTACCGGTCTTTATACCGATGCAAGTGCAAACGCAGGCTATGAATATATTGGTGGCTTTACTCCTGTAGTTTACGCAAAACCTGCAGCAACAACTACCTATACAGTCACTGCCGCTTCTCCGAACGGATGTCTCAGGACAGCCGATGTTACGGTTAACGTTGGCGGTAACAAGACGCTCAACCTCAGCTATGTATTCCCGGAAGGGTTGTATGCAGGAGCTGGTACGCTGAATCCATCTTACGATGAATATGGATTAAAATGGCCAACTGGTGTTGCTGATCATATCTTTGTTGAGTTGCACATTCCTGGTTCTTATTCCACAATTGTAACTCCTCCTATTGATGTTGCACTGAGCCAATTTGGTACGGCTACTGTTCCAATACCTGGCGACAAGAACGGTTTTTACTATATAACCATTCAGCATCGCAACAGCATCGAAACTACTTCAGCGATGGCTCAAAGTTTCTCAGGAGCTGTTATCAACTATGCATTTGATACAAAATCTAAGGCTTATGGCGACAACATGGGTCTTATGAATGATGGATATGCTGTGATCTTTGCTGGTGATGAGAATAAGGATGGGCTCGTTGACGGAACCGATCTGCAGGATATTGGTAATCTGGCCGATTATGCCGGCGGTGGGTATGTACCTCAGGATATCAATGGAGATGGTTTGATTGACGGAACCGATCTGCAGCTTGCAGGTAACAATTCTGATTACGCTATTGGAGCGATTCTACCATAAATATAAAAGGAATCCCCCTGAAATATTCGGGGGGATTCTTTCTTACGATTAGGCTAAACAACACAATATGAACAACTTATTAAATACCCAAGGTACTGTTTTTTAGCTTTTGTAATGCGGGTTTCGTCTCGTATCATCTTACATCCGAAAGGAATTTGGGAAATTGATGATTTACAAAGAGAAGCGAGCAAAACCAGGATAAACTAAAGCAACCCATTGATTAACAACATGTTAATCAATGGGTTGCTTTTTTTGTCCTACTATGGGAGACGAAAAAGCAAAACGGCAACCTACACCCCAACCAGATCAAAAAATAATCCGTAAATCATTTATCTCCGGGTTTTTTTTTGTCCGACTAGGACTTCTCGTATAATTATCTAAGCGTTGAAATCCAACGGTAACAGGAGTTTGTCTGTTAATTATTGTGCATAACTTAAAACCCATGACCAGAGATAACAGCCGGCAGCTTAAAATGAAAAATGAAAATAAATGTAAAAATATTAGGTTTATTATATAAACTACTTTATATTTGCAACAAAATTAATTCTAAAATCAGTTCTTATGGAAAATGTATTAAACGAAAAAGAAAGCCTTGACCTGATCGGTCAGATGATAAACACTGCAAAGAAAAACCTTCAGAAAGGCACTGGCAAGATATTCCTCCTTTGGGGCTACCTGCTCGCCGGAATTAGTTTATGCACATTCATTTTACTTGTTTATTTACCCCGTGAGACAGGCTACTATGCTTACTTTCTCTGGTTTCTTATGGCCTTCGGTTATCCTTTTCATTACTGGCTGGTAAAAAAAATGCGAAACGAAAGGCTGGTAAAGACTTATATTGAGAAACTTATGACCTGGGTATGGATTGGTTTAATAGTTTCCATCCTGGTGGTTGTCTTTGGAATGCTGATTGACACAGTTTTGGTTTATCAGTTTACAAAAGACATGAAAGTGGGGAATGATTTTATACGCTGGTTCCAATGGATCTTTCTGACGCCTTTCCTGCTCTGCCTTTATGGCTTTGCCCTGTTCGTTTCAGGAAAGGCATATGAGTTCAAGCCTCTTGTAATCGGTGGTATCATCTGTTTTATGGCATCATTTTTCCTGATCCTCAGCGTGCATAAAACAGGGACTCTCAGCTTTCAGCAGTTAGTATTATGTCTTTCGGCTGTCGTCGGATTTGTGATCCCCGGACATATGCTTAACCGAAAGGAGCGCAGAGATGTTTAAGGAGCTGGACCCCCTGCTGCATTCCCAGCTCAGGCTGGCTGTGATATCCATTCTGATAGGGAGCGAGGAGGCTGATTTTGTTTTTATCAAGGAGAAGACGAATGCCACTGCAGGCAATCTCAGCGTTCAGATTGAGAAGCTCAGGGAAGCAGGGTACATCAGTGTGGAGAAAGCATTCAGGGGAAAGATGCCCAGAACAACATGCCGCATTACAAAGGAAGGTATCCAGGCCTTTGAGAAATATGTGGCTGCCCTGAATAGCTATCTTAAACCAAAATGAAGTACGTTTGCAGAAAGTCAGGACGATGCCCTACACAATTAAAATCTTTCTGCACCATTATCAGGGAAAAGAAACAAGAATCAACCAATGAATTAAGCTTCCTGAAACTAAAAAAGAATATCATGATTGGGCAAGATTTGCCATTATCCCAAAATGGCTTCAGGGAGGAATGAAAAGCCTTGATTCCTTAAGTATCAAAGAACTTCAAAACAAGCCTGTAAAGCTGAATTGTGCTAGTCATTTGTTAGCTGATAAATGCAAAGCCCCGTAATGGTTTATCTTACAGGGCTTTATTGTTTTCAAATGTTGTCCTACTAGGGGTCGAACCTAGACTCTACTGATCCAGAATCAGTTGTGTTGCCAGTTACACCATAGGACAAGGTGGGTGTGAGAGTGCAAAATTAAGGATATTATTTGGAAAATCCACTTTGTTACCAAGATTTTTCGCTTTTTGCCCAGGAGTCTTTCAATGTTACGGTTCGGTTCATAATCAAATGATCCTTCACAGAATCCTTATCAACACAAAAATAACCAATTCTTTCAAATTGGAATTTTTCTCCGGGAAGTGCGTTTACCGCAGAAGGTTCTATAAAGGCAGTAATGGTTTTCAACGAATCCGGGTTGAGAAAATCTTTATAGTCTTTCCCTTCTTCGGTTGCATCCGGATCATCTTTGACGAAAAGACGGTCATATAGTCGTACTTCTGCTGGTATGGCGTGTTTCACAGAAACCCAATGCAACGTTCCTTTAACTTTCCTGGTACTTTCCGACATTCCACTTTTGGTCAAGGGGTCATATGTGCAATGTAATTCAGCTATTTCGCCTGTTACGGGATCTTTTACGACACTTTCGCACTTTATGATATAGGCGGATCTTAGCCGTACTTCTCCTCCTGGAGACAATCTGAAAAACTTCTTTGGAGGATTTTCCATAAAATCCGCCCTTTCGATAAAAATTTCCTTAGAAAATGGAACTTTTCTTTTACCTGCTGATTCATCTTCAGGATTGTTGAGCGTTTCCATTTCTTCAACAAGACCTTCCGGGTAATTGTCCAGAATTACTTTTATTGGGTTCAAAACTGCCATTACCCGGTTGGCTCTTTTATTGAGGTCTTCCCTGATACAAAATTCCAGCAAGCTCACATCGATTATATTATCTCTTTTAGCCACGCCAATAGTATCGGCAAAATTGCGAATAGATTCGGGCGTGTAACCTCTCCGGCGTAAACCACAGATGGTTGGCATTCTTGGGTCATCCCATCCATTTACCCGTTTTTCCTGAACTAATTCAAGTAGCTTGCGTTTACTCATGATTGTATAGCTCAGGTTCAATCTTGCAAATTCGATCTGACGGGGAGCATAAATACCGATTTCGCGAATGAACCAATCGTAAAGCGGACGATGAACTTCAAATTCAAGCGTACAAATTGAATGCGTAATTCTTTCGATAGAATCAGACTGGCCATGGGCAAAATCGTACATCGGGTAAATACACCACTTGTCGCCTGTTCTGTGATGCGGTGTATGAAGAATCCGATACAAAATAGGATCGCGCATATGCATATTGGGTGAAACCATATCGATTTTAGCCCGAAGAACTTTTGCTCCATCTGGAAATTCCCCCGCCCGCATCCGGGAAAAAAGTTCAAGATTTTCCTCCAATGCACGGTTGCGGAAAGGACTTTCTTTCCCAGGACGAGTAGGCGTTCCACGCGTATCGCTGATTTCCTCCGCCGTCATGTCGCACACATACGCTTTCCCTTTCCTGATCAGGATGGTTGCATATTCATACAATTGTTCAAAATAGTCGGAAGCATAAAACAGGCGGTCTTCCCAATCAAATCCAAGCCATTTTACGTCTTCCATGATAGAATCAACATATTCAACATCCTCCTTTACAGGATTGGTATCGTCGAACCTCAGATTTGTTTTTCCGTTATATTTTTTCCCCAGGCCAAAGTTCAGGCATATTGATTTGGCATGGCCAATATGAAGGTAACCATTGGGTTCAGGAGGAAACCTCGTATGCACCCTTCCTTCGTTTTTGGTATTGCGTAAATCTTCCTGGATGATCTCTTCAATAAAATTGAGCGATCGAGCTGTTTTTTCTTCCTCAGGATTTTTTTTATCTTCCATCGTTCATCTGATTTTTCAGATGCAAACATACTTAAAATTAATAATTAAGCCGTTCCTTCTGTTTGAAATTGATAAATTTGTGGCTCAAAACCCGTCAAATATGGGAACAATCCTTTTGGAAGGAATGGAGTTTTTTGCCTATCATGGTCATTATAATGAAGAGAGGATCATCGGGACAAAGTTCATCGTAGATATTGATTTTGATTATGAAAGTGCTAAGGCAGAACAATCAGATCGGCTTCCTGATGCAATCAATTACCAGGAAGTGTTCCTCCTTGTTAAAAAAGAGATGGAAATCAACGCTCATTTATTGGAACATGTAGCAAGGAGAATATTGGATGCGTTGCATTTAACATTTCCGCTAATTTTAAGGGCCCGGGTAAAGATTGCCAAAATGAACCCCCAACTTGGAGGTAAAATGAAACAGGTTAGTTGTTTTTTGTCGTACTAAAAAATATTCTATCTTTGCAGTCTCATTATTGGTATCGTGGCCGAGTGGCTAGGCAGAGGTCTGCAAAACCTCCCACAGCGGTTCGACTCCGCTCGATACCTCAGGATTTAGGAGAAAAGCCGCCCAACAAGAGCGGCTTTTTCTTTTTCGGGAAAATCCTACCTTTACAGTTATTTCATTTATTATCATTAAACCTGAAATATAAGCCATGAAATACGTTGGAGCCCATGTCAGCGCTTCGGGTGGTGTGGAAAACGCACCCATTAATGCGAGCAAGATCGGAGCAAAAGCTTTTGCCCTGTTTACCAAAAATCAGCGGCAGTGGTTTACAAATCCGCTGACAGATGAAAATATTCTGCAATTCAAAGGAAATTGCAAGAAGCTTGGATATCAACTGGAACACATTCTTCCTCATGATAGTTATCTCATCAACCTCGGGAGCCCGGATAAGGATGCGCTTGACAAATCAAGAAAATCCTTTCTTGATGAGATGATGCGATGTGAATTACTTGGTCTAAAATTGCTGAATTTTCATCCCGGGGCCCATCTGAAAGAGATTACCGAAGAGGAATGCATTAAGCGGATAGCAGAGTCGATCAATATCTGCCTGGCTAAAACGAAAGGAGTAACTGCTGTTATTGAAAATACTGCCGGACAGGGAAGTGCTATCGGGTATAAATTTGAACATTTGCGGGCAATTATTGATCTGATCGGAGACAAAACCCGCATTGGTGTTTGTCTTGACACATGCCATACTTTTACTTCAGGTTACGATATCAAGTCGGAAAAGGGATATGATGCAACCATGAAAGAATTTGAGACAATTGTCGGATTTAACTACTTGCGTGGGCTTCATCTGAACGATTCAAAGAAAGATATTGGAACCCGCGTTGACCGTCATGAAAGCCTGAACCAAGGCCTTCTTGGGGAGCCCGTTTTCAAACGGATCATGAATGATCCAAGATTTGATAATATGCCCCTCATCCTTGAGACCCCCGACGATACGTTATGGGAGAATGAAATCAGGATGCTTTATAGTTATGTGAGGTAGGCAGAGTTCTGTTGTTTATTTCAATCCCCAAAGTACCAACGATTATTATTTACGATTGGACGAGTTACGATTTACGATTGAAGTTTTTGATTTACGAGTTCCGATTTAACAGAGTGACTGACCATCACTCAAATTTCACGAATCGGCAATCGTCATTTGTACAATTCAATCGTAAATCGTAACTCGTCTAATCGTAACTTGTTTTATTCCCTTGTATAAAAAAGGTATTCGCTGAGAAAGACCAGCAGCAAAGTAAAGGCGGTACTAAGCAGAACCCGCAGCAGTGTTTGAAAGAATTCGGTAAACCGGAAGATCTCTAAATAGAAAAGAACAAAATGGTGGCTCAGAATAAGAATGACAGAATAATAAGCAAACCATTTTATGCCCTGGTTCTTCAGAGAAGGATGGGTTCCCATCATAAATTCCGTTCCTGAAGAAATGGAAGATATAATGAACGGCCTAATGAAAGCCATCATCACACATGCGGCGGCATTTAATCCAGGAGTATTGGAAAAAATATCAATTGTGATACCAAGAAGGAATGCACCAGAAAGAAGAAGCCAGCGGGGTGTCTCAAAAGGCAGCAATAAGATGAAATAGATATAAAAATAGGGTGTGATATACCCGCTGAACTGAATGTTATTCAGAATTAGAATCTGAAAGAAAACTAAGAAAAAGAAACGTCCGATATTTTTTAAGTATATGATTGTCATCTTTCTACTTTAATAATCATTCACACGTATGAAGCCCTAAGCAGACCCCGGAAATAACATTTAACCATTTTCAGTTACTGCTCTTAAAAGAGGTTTTCAAACCTTCTTTCTCCTTGCACATTAAATCGATAACCACCTCCACATAGCTAAGGCTGTTGAAATCGGTGGCAAATTTCAGGGTTGCATTATTGAAATTATCATCCTGTACAATGGTGTAGGTATCTATTGTTCCAATGAGTAATCCTTGCGGAAATATGTCAGAATTTCCGCTTGTAATGATTGTATCCCCTTTCATGATCTGAACATGCTTAGGGATTTCCCTCACATCACCTTTTCGGTAATTACCGCCACTCCATTCAACATTGACGAGCTGGTCATTTTTTTTTAATTTCCCCGAGATCCTGCTGTCCTTGTTCAGTAACGACATAACCCAGCTAAAGTGCTTTGAAACACTCACAACCTGGCCAACAATACGATTCCCGATGATGACACCCATATGCACCTCGATCCCCTGATCTTTTCCTTTATTCAGCATCAGAAAATTGTTTCTTTTATGCGTCGAGTTGCTGATAACACGGGCACTGATATATTTGTATTCAAGTTTGTAGAGGGTATCTTTATGAAAAAATGAATTGGTATCTGCCTGGTAGAAGGCTTCCATACGGCTGGAATGCATTCTGGCATTGTCTTCTGCAAGGATGCGATTTACCCTGCGGAGAGAGAGATATTCGAAAGCATTGCTATAAGCCTCAAGCACAGAACCTGCAACGCCTTCGGAAACTCTTGAAAGTGCGCTGTTTTGATACGCATTGAAATTGACAAGCAGAACCAGAGAAACCGCTTCAAGGGCAACAAAAAGAAAATAATAATAGTGTTTCCTGAAGAAATAAAGCAGGTAGCGCATAACTTACACTACTTGATAAGGAATGTGAATTTGTCAAAATTCTTTAACGCGATCCCGGTTCCTCTGGCTACAGCTCTCAGTGGATCTTCTGCAACATGAACTTTAAGCTTGGTCCGCATGTGAATCCTTTTATCAAGCCCTCTTAACAAAGAACCTCCGCCAGCGAGGTAGATTCCTGTTTCGAAGATATCGGCTGCCAACTCCGGAGGAGTCATTTCGAGGGCATTCAGAACTGCAGCTTCAATTTTTGAAATAGATTTATCAAGCGCATGGGCAATTTCTGCGTGATTTACGATCACTTCCTTGGGGATACCTGTCAGCATATCTCTTCCATGGACGGCATAATCGGGTGGCGGATTGTCGATATCTGTGAGTGCAGCGCCAACTTCAATTTTAATCCTTTCAGCGGTTCTTTCTCCAATGTTGATATTATGCTGCTTGCGCATGTATTCTTCAATATCAGAATTGAATTCGTCACCAGCAATCCGGATGGATTTATTATTAACAATTCCGCCTAAAGCAATAACAGCGATCTCACTTGTTCCGCCACCGATATCAATTACCATATTGCCAATTGGTTCCAGTACATCGATCCCTATCCCAATAGCAGCAGCCATCGGTTCGTGAATAAGCCGGACTTCTTTGGCACCTGCTTGTTCGGCAGAATCTTTTACTGCTCTTTCTTCCACTTGAGTAATTCCTGAAGGAATGCAAATGACCATTTTTAATGCAGGAGGAAACCATGACTTCCGCAGATCGATCATTTTGATCATTTCCCGGATCATGTGTTCTGCGGCGTGAAAATCCGCGATAACACCTCCTCTGAGAGGACGTATAGTCTTTATATTTTCATGCGTTTTTCCATGCATCATCTGGGCCTTTTTCCCAACGGCAATGATCTTCCCGGAACTTCTTTCTATTGCCACAATTGAAGGTTCGTCAACAACAACTTTATCATTGTATATGATGATTGTATTGGCGGTACCAAGATCGATAGCTATTTCTTTTGTGAATAACCCCATTTCTTAGAATTTATTAATGTTTAAAATGTCTGATCCCTGAAAACACCATTGACTGGCCATGCGCATCGCAAAAAGCAATGGATTCGGCATCTTTAATTGATCCACCAGGTTGCACTACAGCAGTGATTCCTGCTTTGTAGGAAATTTCAACACAATCAGCAAAAGGGAAAAATGCATCGGAAGCCATGACTGCTCCTTCTAAGTTAAACCCAAAATCCTTTGCTTTTTGAATCGCTTGTTTCAGGGCATCCACCCGGGATGTCTGGCCAGTTCCACAACCTAAAAGCTGGCTATTTTTAACCAAAACGATGGTATTGGATTTCTGGTGTTTTACTATTTTATTGGCAAATAAAAGGTCTGAAACTTCTGATTTAGTTGGTGATTTTTTTGTTACCGGAACGAGATCTGCTTCCACCTCTGTTCTCAGATCTTTCTCCTGTTCTATGATACCATTAAGGATGGATTTGAATTGAGTACCGGAAATCGCATACGGTTTTTTCTGCAGAATGATTCTGTTCTTTCTTGATTTCAGCAATTCAAGAGCATCACTTTCAAAGTCATCACCAATAATAATTTCAAAGAATAATTTATTTAATTCCTCTGCTACCTCAAAAGTAACAGGCCTGTTTGCAATAATAACACCGCCAAACGCTGATACAGGATCACACGCAAGGGCGTCCAGCCATGCATCTTTGATGTTTGTACGGCTTGCCACCCCACAAGCATTCGTATGTTTGATAATGACAAAAGTCGGTTCCGAAAATTCATGGATGAGTTCATAAGCAGCATCAATATCCACAAGGTTATTATAGGAAATGGCTTTCCCGTGAAGCTGGTCGAATATTTCATCTGTTTTGCCATAAAACATTCCTTTTTGGTGCGGATTTTCTCCGTATCGAAGGGAATAGGATTCAAGAGCACTTTTTTTAAAAACGGGAATATTAAAATCGCTGTTAAAGTATCTGAATATGCTACAGTCGTAGTGAGATGACACGTTGAATGCCTGTGTTGCGAAGTATTTCCGGTCAGAAAGATCAGAAAACCCTTCTTTGTCAATTAATAATCGGATCAGGAGTTCATAATGTTCTGAGGACGAAACGACCAGTACATCGTTAAAGTTTTTCGCTGCTGCACGGATCAGTGAGATACCTCCGATGTCAATCTTTTCAATGATTTCCTCCTCAGCAGCAGCGCTGGCAAGTGTTTTTTCAAATGGGTAAAGATCAACAATGACAAGATCTACCGGTGGTATTTCAAATTTCTGGATTTCCTGCTTATCCTGCTCAATTTCCCGGCGATATAAAATTCCGCCAAATACTTTTGGGTGTAGTGTTTTCACCCTCCCGCCAAGGATTGAGGGGTAGCCGGTAATGGACTCCACAGAGACAACGTCAACGCCAAGTTTTTTTATGTATTCAAAGGTTCCTCCTGTAGAAAGAATCTGAATTCCCAGTTTCTGAAGAAGCTTTGCGATTTCATCGATGCGGTCTTTCGAAAAAACGGAAATCAACGCAGTGCGGATCCTGATATCCATAGTAAAAACCGTGAAATAATTAATCTGCAATGTTACCAAAATTTAGGATAAGTCCCATGAATTAATACGTGTTTTTGAACTATTTATATTACTTTTACGCTTGAAATTGACCAATTTGCCATTTCGTAATATGTTTGTCCTTCTTCGCCTGATTCGAGAGAGTTATTTGTTTGCCTTCCAGGCAATCATCGTAAACAAAATCCGGACGATGCTATCTTTGCTTGGGATAACCATTGGGATCTTTTGCATCATTTCTGTTTTTACGATTTTCGATTCAATGGAGATTGCGATCCGGAGAAGTATTGAAACGCTGGGAAATAATGTTCTGTATCTCCAGAAATGGCCTTGGTCCATGGGAAATGATTACCCATGGTGGAAGTATTATCAGCGCCCTGAAGCCACATTGGCCGATATGCGGGAAATTCAGAAAAGAAGTACGCTAACTGAGGCAGCCGCTTTTATGGTGCAGGTAAATAAAACTGTTAAATTCCGATCGAATTATGTTGAAGGTGTTGGAATTATGGGGGTTTCCCAGGATTTCGACAAGGTATGGAAATTCGAGCTGTCGGAAGGAAGGTACTTTTCTCCTACAGAATCCAACAGCGGAAAGAATGTAGGAATCATAGGTGCAGAGATTGCAACCAATCTTTTTCAGGAAGAAAATCCTGTCGCCCAGAAGATTAAAATTTTCGGGAGGAATATCGAGATTATAGGAGTGATGAAAAAAGAAGGAGAGGATTTTTTCGGAAATTCCAATGATAAGACGGTGATGTTGCCCATTACTTATTGCCAGAACCTTGTGGATATTGACGATGTGGGTTCTACCATCCTGGTAAAGGCATTCCCGTTGATCACAAATGATCAGCTTCGGGATGAGCTTACCGGAATCATGCGGTCGGTCAGAAAATTAAAACCTGCAGCAGAAGATAATTTCGCAATCAACGAAACCAGTATTATTACCAAAGGATTTGATAGCCTTTTTGGTGTGATTGGAACGGTTGGATGGATTATTGGCGGCTTTTCTTTGCTTGTCGGGGGGTTTGGAATTGCAAATATCATGTTTGTCTCTGTGAAGGAACGAACCAGTATAATCGGTATCCAGAAAGCCTTGGGAGCAAAGAATTATTTCGTTCTCCTGCAGTTTTTATTTGAAGCAGTTTTTTTATCGTTGATTGGCGGAATTGTGGGAGTACTGATTGTTTCTATCCTCGCCATTCTGGTCTCAGCAACTACGTCTTTTACACTGATACTTACGGCAGGAAATATCCTCCTCGGCATTGGTGTTTCTGCCATTATCGGGTTGATATCCGGGATTATTCCCGCCTATTCTGCATCCAGACTTGACCCAGTGGAGGCTATGAGAACAGCAATTTAGCTGCCTTCCGGAATGATTAAAATGGCCAGAATTTATTATCAAACCAAACTCTTTCCTTTAATTCGTTATCCAGGTCGCTGAGAATTTTCAGATGCGTTTTTTCCCATTCAGCAAGCCATGCATACAGATTCTTTTCGTTGGCGTCTGATGCACTTTCAGCCTGGGATGAATAAATTGCAATCGCTCTGTTTTCCATGTCAATGGCGGCAGAGATTGCAGCAGATTCAAATCCTGCAGCCGAAATCTTATTTTTTATCTCCTCCGAAAGTACAAGTTTTGCAATTTTCTCATTGGCCAGATCGGGCAAATTTACCTTCAGAAATTGATGGTTTTTATCAAAACTGGCAAACTGATCACTAAGAAATTTCACATGCGTGGTTTCTTCTTCTGCCATAATTGCAAAAATGTTTTTTATTTCAGGATCTTTAGACTGTTCTGCCACAGTTGAATAAAAAGAATACCCGCGTTTCTCAAGCAGAATAGCCTGTTTGAGGATATCTAATGCTTTTTTGTTTTCCATAGAAAGGTTATTTTAGTTTGATATTCTGTCTGAAAATGTATTGATTAATCATGCAGATGCATCTTTATCCGGGATGTCAGCACATCGATGGCAACATGGTTCTGACCACCCTGGGGAACGATTATATCTGCATACCTTTTTGTGGGTTCAATGAACTGCAGATGCATCGGTTTAACAAATTTATCATAATGCTGCAGCACTTGCTGGAAAGATCTCCCCCTCTCCTCAATATCTCTGTGAATAATCCGCATCAGGCGATCATCCCCATCGGCATCAACATAGATTTTTATATTCAGCCGTTTCCTTAGCCGGGGATTTGTGAGGATCAAGATACCTTCGACAATAATAACCTGTTTTGGGAAAACAGGAATTGTTTCCTTCCCTCTTGCACATGTAACATAGGAATAGATGGGCATTTCAACGCTGTCTCCAGCCTTCAGGGCATCAAGGTGCTTGATCAACAAGCCAAACTCAATGGAGGAGGGATGGTCAAAGTTGATTCTGGCGCGTTCTTCGGCACTGAGATGACCGTTGTTTTTGTAATACGCATCTTGCGGGATAATAGAAACAGAATCCTTTGGTAAATGGCGGATAATTTGTTTCACTACCGTTGATTTACCGGAACCCGAACCTCCTGCTATTCCAATGATCAGCATAATGTTTATAAAATAAATCCAAGTAAAAGACCTGCTGTGATTGCGCTTCCAATAACTCCCGCAATATTAGGCGCCATGGCATGACCCAGCAAATGGTTTGTAGGGTCTTCCTTTAACCCAACGATCTGTGAAGTTCTCGCACTATCAGGAACAGCCGCAACACCGGCAGAACCGATCAGGGGGTTGATAAGATTTTCTTTTTTCAGGAAGATGTTCATGACTTTTGCAAAAATTATCCCTCCCGCAGTAGCTACCATAAATGCAATGAATCCCAGGAAAAAGATCAATATAGACTGGGGTTTAAGAAATACATCAGCCTGGGTAGAGGCGCCAACAGTCACTCCAATCAGGATCGCAACGATATCGATCAGGATAGTACTTGCAGTTCCTGCCAGTTGTTTGGTAACACCAGATTCTTTCAGGATATTCCCAAAGAAAAACATTCCCAGCAGAGGAAGGGCCGCCGGGGCAATAAACGCTGTAAGCAACAGTCCGACCAAAGAAAATGCAATCTTTTCAAACCGGGAAACTGATCGGGGTGGTTTCATCCGGATCCGTCGTTCCTTCTTTGTTGTCAACAGTTTCATGATTGGAGGCTGGATAACCGGAACCAGTGCCATATAAATGTATGCGGCAATGGCAATGGGACCAATGAGATTTTGGACAATTGTTCCGTCAGGAAGTGTTCTAAAACCATTTGCCAACTGTGAAGATAAGAAGATGGCTGTATTTCCGTCGGCCCCTCCAATCAAGGCAATTGCTCCTGATTCCTGCAAAGGGAACCCAAAGACCAGTGCGCCCAAAAAAGTAACAAAGATTCCGACTTGCGCGGCTGCACCCAGCAACATTAATTTGGGATTCGAGATAAGAGATGAAAAATCAGTCATTGCACCTATGCCAAGGAAGATCAGCGATGGATAAATCCCTTTCAGGACTCCCTGGTACAAATAGTTCATCACACTTCCTTCCTTATAGATCCCTAACGGAAATGCGGCTTCATGCGCAAAGGGAATGTTGCCAATGATAACCCCGACTCCCATAGGAATAAGGATCAGCGGTTTATATTCAAACCGGACCGCCAGGAAAATCAGCAAAATGCCAAACAGAATCATCAACAAATTCCCTAGCTCAAGGTTGTGAAATCCGGTGTTTTTCCAGAGTTGATTAACATCAATCCCAGAAGCAATGGCTGTTTGGGAAATCACACAAAAAAGAATCACAAGGATGACCGGCCAGGAGAAAAAGGTTTTAAGTTTCATTGATCTTTCATTGAAGTTATGGAGCAGTGATTTGGAGATTTATTTATTCAATTTCTACCAGGGTATCGTTTTGCATAACGGTTTGTCCGGGTTTCACATTGACAATCCTGACCGTGCCATCTTTTTCGGAAATCACATTATTTTCCATCTTCATTGCTTCCATCGTCAATACTTTCTGACCAATGATAACTTTATCCCCGGGTTTTACAAAGACCTGAATAATCGTCCCGGGAAGAGGGGCTTTGATAGCCAGATTGGTGGTTTTTGTGATGTTCTTCGGGATCCTTGTTTCCTTACCGGTAGGTTTCGGCGACTCTGCTCTGACTAAAGTCGGGGTTTTGGTGACCTTCAGATCTTTCTGAACCTCCACATCATACATGGTTCCATTAACTTCAACCTTAGCAACATTTTCTTCAAATCCAAGGATTTCGACTTCATAATTGTTACCGTTGATCGTGAATTTAAATTTTTTCATCTTCGTTACTCCGGTTTTGTAGTTGAAAGAGATTATGTCAGTTACCCATTTTTGAGAGAATTCTGCACTCCATAGATTTTAGAACTCCAGGGAGAATAGGTTTTTGAAACTTTTTTCACAGTCATTACATATTTTTCTTCGTCATGCAGCTCGGTAAAATACAGATAGAGTGCGGTGCAGATTGCAGCGTTCTCATCACCTGAAGTGTTTTTATCTGCTTTCTCCTGAATCTCGGTACCACTCTTTTTCTTTCTCTGATTTTTCGCCAGATGATCTTTAATCCTGTGCCATTGATTGAAGAGAATGACCATGGAAGCTAATAAGAGGAAAACAACCGTATATCCAACAACAGTAATAATCCATGCATTATTGTCGATTTTACTGAAATCAAAAGTGATAAAAAAAAGGTTCATCTGCTGATTATTATAATGGGATATTTGAGTGTTTCTTGGGAGGCATTGAATCTTTTTTCGTTGCCAGGGTTTGTAATGCCCTGATAATCCGGAACCGGGTGTTGCGTGGTTCGATCACGTCATCAATATAGCCATACCTGGCGGCATCATAAGGATTAGCAAACCTTTCTTTATATTCATTTTCCTTTTCGGTGATGTATCGGACTTTTTCGCGGGGATCTTCAATTTCCGCAATTCTTTTACCTTCCAGGATCTCTATTGCACCTTTCGGCCCCATGACGGCGATTTCAGCGGTAGGCCAGGCATAGTTGATATCCGAACGCAGTTGTTTACAACTCATCACATCATGGGCTCCTCCATAAGATTTACGAAGGGTGATGGTGATTTTGGGAACCGTCGCTTCGCCGTATGCAAACATAAGTTTTGCACCGTTGATAATGATCCCGCCATATTCCTGTTGGCTTCCCGGCAAAAACCCTGGCACATCAACCAGTGTAAGAATGGGAACATTGAATGCATCGCAGAACCGAACAAAACGGGCAGCTTTTTTGGAGGCATCAATGTCCAGAACACCAGCTAAAAAATTTGGCTGATTGGCAACAATACCACAAGGCATCCCATTGAATTTGGCAAAACCGGTCACAATATTCTTTGCATAATGCTGATGCAGTTCAAGGAATTCCCGGTCATCCACAATAGTATAAATGACATCTTTGACTTCATACGGTTGGTTGGAATTCTCCGGTATAGTTTCGTTGAGGCTGTCTTCCACACGATCTATCGGATCGGTGCATTCTGTAACAATAGGATCTTCAAGGTTGTTCTGGGGAAGGTAAACCAGGAGTTTTCTGATAATCATAAGTCCTTCGTCTTCATTTTCCACGCGGAAATGAGATACACCGGATTTGGTTGCATGGATGGTTGCTCCGCCCAGATCTTCTGTTGTAATGTCTTCTCCGGTAACGGTTTTTACAACTTTTGGTCCGGTGACAAACATATAGCTGGTTTTGTCGCTCATGATGATCACATCGGTAAGTGCCGGTGAATAAACGGCACCACCGGCGCAGGGACCAAAAATGGCAGATATTTGAGGAATCACCCCGGAAGCAGCGATGTTACGCATGAAAATTTCTGCATATCCTGCCAGGCTGTTGACGCCTTCCTGAATTCTGGCACCGCCACTGTCGTTAATTCCAATTAAAGGAGCCCCAACCTTCATAGCCTGGTCCATGATTTTGCAGATTTTCTTAGCAAAGGTTTCCGACAATGATCCACCCAGCACAGTAAAATCTTGTGAAAATGCAAAGACAACGCGTCCATCAATGGTTCCTCTTCCGGTTATCACACCATCTCCAAGGTACTGCTCCTTTTCCAGTCCGAAGTTTGTACATCGGTGGGTGACAAACATATCATATTCTTCAAAACTCCCTTCATCAAAAAGCTTTTCAAGGCGCTCCCGTGCAGTATATTTTCCTTTTTTGTGCTGCGATTTTATACGTTCCTCGCCACCGCCTAATTTAGCTTTTTCGCGTTTTTCGAGTAATTCCGTTATCTTTTTTTCAATAGCCATAAGAGTATATTAAAAGCAGCCGTGCTGGCCGCATGTAAGTCAGTTATTTGCTGCAAAATTCCATCAATACCCCATGGGTCGATTTCGGATGTAAAAACCCAATATTTAAACCTTCTGCCCCTTTCCTGGAAACTTTGTCGATCAATTGCGTGCCTTTCTCTTCTGCATCTTTCAATGCGGCAGAAACATCTTCAAAAGCAAACGCCAGATGATGAATTCCTTCCCCCTTTTTTTCTAAAAATTTCCCAATGGGCCCTTCAGGATCAGTGGATTCAAGTAACTCTAACTTGGTTTGCCCAATCATGAAAAATGCGGTTTTTACCTTTTGTTCTTTTACTTCTTCAACGGAATAACATTTTGTTCCCAAAAGGTTTTCAAAATATGGAATACTTTCATCCAAACTTTTCACGGCAATTCCAATGTGTTCAATATGAGTGGGTTTCATGGTAGAAATGTACGTTAACGTGTTCAGACAAAGTTACTTGTATTTTCTAAATAACAAATAAAAACAAAAAATAATCCAGAAACTGCACTAATGACAAGCATTGTCGGATAATCTCGTGACCGGTTATATGAAGATAAATTAATAATGGTTTTCAACAGCAAGAGCTGCCGCCAGGTTCCGAGCAATCGCAGGTTGGCTCTGTTCCCCTTAATATTCCGTTGATGATCCCCGAAGCGCAGCCAACTCCGGATTTCACATGAATGGCGTCTTCAGGGCAGTTCAATTCACAAGCACCACATTCCATGCACAGATCTTTATTTTGAATCCTCGCCTTCCTGTCTTCAACAAGAAAAACTTCATGCGGACAAACTATTGTGCACATCATACAGCCATTACATTTTTCTGCATCCAGTTCAAGCGTGACAACATCTTTCAAATAAATCAATCCATTCATATTACATAAATCTTGAAATGATCCAACCTATAAGTCCTATACCTGCAAAAGTAATCTGCAGTGGCAAAGCTGTTTTCATCTCTTTCTGTACTCCGGAAAGAGAAGTAAATGTAGAAGATCCTGTAAAATTCATTGCCATGAATGAAGAAATACCTCCAATCATGAGGAACCATGAGATCAGCTCCAGGAAACTGCTTCCCAGGAAACCGGCTAAAAACAATAAAATTCCTGTCAGTAATCCGATAATTATACCCTTCAGTGAAAACCGTCTGAAAGGAATCCATGGCAACAAGGCAGGCGTGAGAGCGCAACCAGAGAGGTAAGCAGCAAACAGGTTCACGACTGCGTGCACGCCATTGCTGATTGCCAGATCAACTGAATATCCTTTTGAATTTAATCCGGCAATAATAAAAAACAGGGAGGGAATGATCAGCAGGTAGTATTTGGCATAGAAAAGATCAACAGGGATTAGCTTGAGCCTTTCTACCAGAGGAAAAGTAATTGTACGCATAACTGGCGTAGCCTTTAATCCTGAATCCACAAAATCTTTTATATCCGCTGCCCTCACAGGTCCATAAATTACTGTAAATCCAGTTTGTTCCTTGATTTTATGGGCGGAAACCCCGGTAGCACCTAGTTGTGGTACGATGATTTTCCGATGGGTTACAATCTTAGCCAAGTCAAGGAATTTTATTTTCCGGACAAGTTCATCAGTGCCGAATGTTTTTTTTCCGGCCGCGCACCACACGTTGATTCCTTTTGTGTTCAAAACAAGAATCCAGGCATTCATACCAGATAATGCCCTGCGCAGGTGGTCAACACTCAGTTTGTAATTTCCTGTAACAAACACTTTCGAATTCTGATCAGGAGAACCGACAGCATAAAGACCAGGGGTAACTGAATAATTCATCCGTCCAACTGACCAGCGGATTTTTATTGAACCCCAGATATCTTTCCATCTCCATGTTGTTGAAAGAACAGCAACGGTACCTGAAGTTGTTTCGATCTGACCAATGATTGGCGTTGGTGTTGTCCTTATGTCCATATTTCCAACACTTTGGAGGTTTAGAACAGCATGAAGTTCTTTTCTTGTATCGCAGGTTATTTTTTTTGTGGCTTTACCATGCACAAACAAGGTCCGTTAAGCTGCTGGCCCTTGTCATTTTTCAGCGGAAGGCCATCCCTTTCCCAATCGGCAATTCCGCCAGCAAGACTGGCGATATTTTCATATCCTTGTGATTTCAGGAAAAAAACTGCTTCTTTACTCCATAATCCTACTGAATCTGCTATTATCAAAGGAATATCTGACGGAATGGACGACTGATCTTCTTTCAGTTTCCCAAAAGGGAGATATATGATATCTTCAACCAGGAAGCTTTTCAGAAAAACTTCAAAATCTTCCCTTATATCCACCAGGCGAGCGCCTTTGTTCAATAAATCAGGGACTTCAACCGGGCAAACATAGGCAATCCCATTGATGTGAAGTTTGCATAAGTCGAAAATTGTCTTCATTTCAAAGTAGCATAAAATTCCCAAAACGATGCTTTCATCTGATCGCGGACCTTCCTGTAAAACTGAAAAACCTCTTCTGTACTTCCTGTTGCAGAAGCTGGATCTTCAAACCCTCTGTGAAGACGATGATGAACATTCCCGGTAAAAACAGGGCAATTCTCGTTTGCGTTATCACAAACAGTGATCACATAATCGAATTCTTCGTTGATAAATTGATCAACAAGTTTGGGATAATGGGAAGAAATATTGATACCAATTTCTTCCATCACAGCCAATGCTTTGGGATTGACCTGTTTTTCCGGTCTGGTTCCAGCAGAGAAAACCTGGAGAAATGGATCAAAAGATTTCAGGAATCCTTCGGCCATCTGGCTTCGGCAGGAATTTCCGGTACAGAGAATGAGTATCTTCATCGCTTTTTATCTTAACATTTCTGATCAAAAAGAAAATGTACTAATTTATCCCGTTTGAAGTATAATATTCAATTAAAAGTATGCTGTCATGTAATCTCTCCTTTCTTAGGTTATGAACCTAATTCGGCCGTAAATGTAGTTACATTTTTGGAATGGGTTTTACATAATTTTTATCAGAATTATCAAGGGTTTCAGAAGATGGGAAAATAGATTGCGTCCCCAAAGGGTGCCCTCTTTTTTAATATTTGTGCGCAGACTAAAAAGCATGCAAACCATTTAACTGATTTTCAACATCCTTCTTGAGAAATCAGATTTTTTCTGATTCTGATTAATAGATTAACTTTACAGGTAAGAAGGAGATAAGTATAAACCATGTCCACATTCACAATATTCAAAAATACCAACCCGAGACTGACAGTTTTCCAGGTGCAGCTCCTGCGGTAGATGGTATGGGTTATTCGCACTCAGCAACGCCGTTTTTAAGAAATTTTGCAAATGAAAATGAAAAAAATACTTGTATCGGTAGTTTCTGTGCTCTTTTTGAGCACAATACTTATATCCTGTGTAAAGGACAATGATCCTGTTACACCTGTTGCACCTCGAAACATGATATTGACTAAAAACGTAAAATCGCAGCTTCAGGCTGCTGCCGATAGTGTTTTTATGCAGGTGAGTGCACCGGGAATGATCGCACTGATTTCTGCTGATGGTGAAGGCGATTTTATAATTAAACGGGGAGTCAGTAACCTCGCATCCGGTGAGCCGATGAATGAAAACAATTATTTTCGAATAGCCAGCAATACCAAAACCTTCACGGGGCTGGCGATTTTGCGTTTGGTTGATGAAGGAATGATTAATTTAGACAGTACTATTTCTCATTATTTGCCCGAATTAAATATTCCAAATGGTTATTTAATCACAATTCGAATGCTTGGTAATATGACGAGCGGATTGTTTAACTATTCTGATGATGAAGGGCTCTGGACAACTTTTTTGGCAAGTAATTATATCATGCAATTTCCACCGGATACATTGCTTGCAATAGCGTTTCGTCATCCGACAAATTTTCCACCGGGAACAAATTGGGAGTATTGTAATACAAATATTGTCCTGCTTGGTTTGCTGATGGAAAAGGTTACCGGAAGATCTGCCAAGCAGGTTATTGCAGAGAAAGTGCTTCAGCCTTTAAATTTGAATAATACGTACTGGCCAAATACATTCTTTTTATTTGCCCCATATGTTCATGGATATACTGCCAATACAGGCGCTTTGATGGATGCAACAAACTGGAATCCTTCATGGGGATACACAGCAGGAATTTTGATTTCAAAAATTTCTGATCTGAAAATGTGGGCTATTGCCGTTGCTGATGGGAGATTACTTTCTGAACAAATGAAAGCAGAAAGATTTAATTGGGTCGGAAATCATTATGGTTTTTGTGTGATGAAAGCCGGGAATTGGATCGGGCATCCAGGTACTATGTTTGGGTATAATTCGCACGTGTTTTATAATACCGTAAAAAAGATTACACTTATCATTTTAGTAAATATGGATACAGGGACTCCGGTAGAATATTTTTCGGACGCTTTCAGGACAATTCTAGACAAATAGGTACGCATAAGCTGGTAACGAAACGCTAACAAAGAATATACTCTGGAAGAGTTTCAAATGATGTCCATAAATCAAGCCCTGGGCCAGCAATTGTGTTTGCAGACAGTCAGGTAAACGTTTAAAGTAAACGGCATGAAAAAAATCGGACTAATTTTTTTTCTAATTCTGGAAGCTTTTCAGGGTTCGACAAATCTTTTTGGCCAGCCGAACGGGTTTACTACCGCATACGACAATATGCACCTTCAGTTTTCTTCGGCATACCCTTTCGGGAAGTGGAAAGCAGTTGACTGGAATGCACTAAATTCAAAAATCAGGCCAAAGATCGTCAATGCCGGGGCCGCGATCCTTGAGATCAATGACCAGCCCATTCCCGCGACACTGGAATGTAAAAAACTGCATCAATACCGTCTTATTGGCAGAATTCAGGATAATATTTTGTTTTTTTCTACATTCTGCATTCTGAAATCTGCATTCTGATATCCCGTTGTTTGCTGCGGGGTAGTTCTTTTAAATAAGATTCTTACTAAAAAGATTCATTGAACGGAAATTTGCCTTACCTTTGAAAATACCGGTTTCTTTATGTCTTCCTTTATTTTTATTTACCATTAAAAACCAAATTTATGAAAAAACTAGTTCTCGTATTAGTCGCCTTATTGGTGGTATCTGTAGGATGTAAGAAAAAATCCGACCCAATCCCGCCGGAACCTGTTCCTTATACAACATTCAAACTCGCAGGAGTGACGAAGACACTGAGCATTGCATCGAGTTTCACAAAAGATCTTTGTTCGACCTCCACTTTCTGCTGCAGGTACACCGCTACCAGCGATAACAGCAGCATGGAAACGCTGAAGCTGGGTATTCCCGGAGACCCGGTTGTGGGTAATGTGTATTATTCAGGACTAAACCGATTTTCCTGTTTTTATGTGAATCCGACTGGCGTAAGGTACGACTTGACAAGCTCAGATTCTTCGTACTTTTCAGTTGTGTTTACTCAATGGGACGGACAAGGTGGCTGGGGGAAAGGTTATTTCTCCGGGTGGATGAAATCTCCCACAAATGATTCCATCTTATTCCAGAACGGATATTTCCAGAATAAGATCTGGACCATGGGTACAAAATAATGCCGGAAATTCTATATTCCATCTTTTTTTAATGAACTACCCCGCAGCAAGCAACAGGGTATCAGAATTTAGAATTTAGAATTCAGAAGGCAGGAATGCAGAAATGCAGAAATGCAGAAAAAAAATCTAATTCTGAATTCCTGCATTCTTAAGGAATTAATTAAAAAATTAACTATATATGATGAGTAAATTTTCTCTTTTTTTCTTAATAATCCTGACCGGGGTTATCATATCCGTTTCGGCCCCCGTTCAAGCTCAATTTATTACGATTGCCAGAAAAATAAAAACTATGCGAACCGGCCAGGCTGATATTGCCACGGTAATCATCGATGCCAGGACGTTCCGTGTTTACCAGGCAGTCATCGATACACTGAAATCAAATCCGAAATTTCTGATCTCACACAGGAATGATGCAGATAATTCCGTGGAATTCGGTATTAAAACTTACACCATTACCATGAAGGTTGATTCATTGGCAAATGGCCTGACACAGATCACTGTTTCTTCAGTACCTCCGGGTGATTCAAAGAAACAGGCAACCAATATGGCTGTAGAAGCTATTCAAGGGGTATGTCAAAAGGCCGGCATAAAATGCACACTTGAGAAGAAATAACAGATCCACCTGATATTCCCTGACGTTTGCTGAACTTTGTTTCAATTCACTTCAAGCCACATCATTGATCATCCATGATAACGTATTTTTAAAAGAATCCCGGGCATGGGCCGAATCAACTGCAGGTTGGAATCCCTGAGCATAAACGGGTAATCAACAAAATAAAAGAAGGAACAAACCTATGCTGAAACTAATCTGACTTGTGAAACCGTAGCACCATCCTACAATCTCACAGCACAGGTTGCCTGGATGGAATACATCCAGTCATTCATACTTCCGAAATTAAACACCTTAACCTCACCTCCAATGTGTAAATGTTTGAGTAAGGGATATATATAGGATCCTGAAAACTCGTAATTGGAAAGGGACCATGTTTTGGTAACAATCTTCTTTTCTCCGTTCCCGCCAAAAGCCTTGTTGGTGATAACGGCAAGTCCCATACCTGCACCCAAGTATACATTGTCAACAATCCGCATTCTCACCAACAGGAGTAGTGGTACAACAACACGGTCAACTTCAACGGAAACATCGGTTGTTATCTGGTTTTTTATTTTAAATAACTTATAGTACCCGGTTTCCAGCCCAAGGCTTAACCTATACTCTGGTTCCCAGAAAAACTTTAGCGAAACTCCTCCGAAATCTTTTCGAATATTCTCGTCACCGTATTCAAGATTGTCGATATAATGGGTCCATCCAAGTCCCAAAGTAAATGTATAGTGGTTAAGATGTACCTTCACACTATCCTTCTTCTGTGCAAAGACAGCCGATGTAATTAACATCAATACCAGGATAAAAACAGTTTTTATTTTGTCCATATCGTTACTCCTGTATATAATGATAATATGCTACTACGTAAGGATAATTGGTTAATAATCCATCGAAACTCCCGTTATCAAGATAATCCTGGATCCAGGAAGGTGTGTCGATGGTCCAGCAAACAGCTAATCTTCCTTCATTGTGCATCTGCTGAACAAGATCATTCTGTGTTCCAAGGGTCCATCGGGGAGCCCAAACTTTTGAATTGACCTGTCTTACATCATCAACAGTCAGTTCGCATAAGGTTGGAACATTCTGGTAATCGGGATAAGCAGTCAATGCGTTCAATACCTCGGTTGATGGGATTCCCATGACAATCATAACATCGCGGCCTTTATCCTTAGCACGCTGTATAGCTCTTTTTTGTATTGGAATGATCACTGGAACTGCTTCAGCACTTTTCATATCAAGGTAAACAAATCGCAGCAGGGTACTGTCAACAACAAAAGTAAGTAACTCCTCTAATGAGGGAATTTTTTCGCCATGAATCAGTCTGACAAAGGCCGATAACTGGAACCATGTATATGCACTGATATCCCCGGAGAGCGGTCCTTTCTGTGTGAGGCGGGTGTTGATATCGCCATCATGATATATGAATGCCACGCCATCACTGCTAAGCCGGGGATCCACTTCGACCCCGGTTGTACCAAGTTTTTCTGTGTACTTTACCATGGCAAGGCTGTTTTCTGATACCGGCAACCTGTCGGAATTCCTTCCACCTGCACGATGACCAAGAATGTAGAAATTACTGTTTTTTACTTTATCAGAAAACGGCCGGAGGTATTCCATGGTCAATGTTTGATCCGGCAAACCATTATCTTTCCCATAGGCGCCACGAATGATAATCTGCTGAACGCCGTTGCCTGTAAGGATGGCGGTTCCCCCTTCGGATTTTGAAATGTACATGCTGCACAAACCAGTTCCATCGTTGTAGCCATTCCTCCAATAACCCTGCACAAAGATCACAGAATCCAGATGTCCGACATCCAGGATAAAGTGTTTTCCATTATTATTGGCAAATGAAAGGTTCGTTCGGTTCCATTTAACAATCATATAATCGCCAAACATGTCCGATCCGGAGGTCACACGGTACACTCCTTCCATAAGGATTTTTGAGGACTGCTGCAGCGGGTGAGTCTGCTGTATAAATGCGTTTGGTCCCAGCGAAGGAATAAGGACACCAGAATCCTTATTACACCCGGTAAAAAACAGCAAAAGCCCGATCAGATTTAAATATTTTATTTTCATAATATCCAGCTAAAATTAAGTTCAGGAATATGATAATGCCGGTTAAAAGTTGTGAATATCATCCACGTCGGCCAATATCCTTTCACATAATTATCCTTAAAACCGATTGCAAGGACTTTGTTTTTGTGAATCCGCTGTTCAATGTACAAAGCGAATGTGGCTCCGTTGATGAAATTTTTCGAATTGGTTACTTCATTCTCCCCTGATTGTGTATATGCCCTGGCAACGATAACCAGCTCGCCCTTGAATGTAAATGCAATTTTTTTCAGTTTATATCCGATGGAAAGATTAGGGTAATGGAACCAGCACTGTGTACTGTTATCAAACCCGCCCTGCTTGATCTGACCATAGATAAAAGCCACGTCCCATCCGGCTTTTATACCGAAATTTTTGTACAGGTAACTGAAGCGTGGCCCAAGGGCCAGCTGGTTGGAAACAACAAGAGTGGTCAGATCTCCTTCAAGCGAAAAATTCCATGGAAGTCCGAAAGTAGAGTGAATATTTACCAATGGCGCCTGGTATGAATTTTCGAGCAGATCCTTTGGTGGTCTGACAAAAGAAAGTCCGGCTGAAACCTGGAATCCCCACTTTTTATAATGATGTGGAAATTGCATCGCGTGCGATGTGATGGCGAATGTGTCTCCAGGTGCTGGCTCTTGTGCAGACAGCATCAGGTTCCCGATGAAAAAGAAAAAGATCGTGAGTCGAATATTCATTTTCCGGAATTAAAGTTATTAATCAATACTCTGTGATTTCCAATATGCACTTTTGTATTTGCCAGGATATAGAGCACACCAACAACCTCTTTACCCTGGAATGGTACCAATGAAACTGCCATAACAATTGTTTTCAGGTGTTATAATTTATTTTCAAAGGTAATATGGAATAGTCATTATTATCACCCGTACTTTGTATAAGCATATTTTTATTCGTATTTCATTTAGCCTGCTTAATTCACAAAATGTTAGTATTTGTCCTTTTCTCTGTGATTCTCAGTGTCTTCTCAGTGAACCTCAGTGTAATTTTCTTTCACAGAGAACCACAGAGGAAAATGCAC
>CAIWTA010000093.1 GCA_903915465.1 uncultured Bacteroidales bacterium
AATTCCTGCATTCTAAATTCAGAATTGTACAGACACCTCACCACTGATGATCCTCCCCGGGCTCCTCAGCAGTTTATCATCCACATATGTGACATTGAAGATGTTGTCAACATTGAACGCCAGCTTCATGTGGTTGAAGAACAGATGCCAGGCACGAAAACCAAAAGTGTTGTATGCGGGGTATTTAGAGACCAGAAGGTAGGGATCTGGTACGTTCATGTCGTTGATCCATCTGGAGCCGACAAGTTTCCAGATCAGGTTGCAGCTGACGATCGGGTTCTTGCAGGTTACACCGGCTGAAGCTTTATGCATCGGGACATCGGTGAGGAATTTGCCGGTCACATCCTCGTCAACCAGCGGGTTGTTCACAGTATAACTCCGGATACGGCTGTAGGCATAGGTGTAATTGGCAAAAAGAGAAAGCCAGGTTACAGGATCAAAACCAAGATCAATCTCGGCGCCAAATATATCCACCAGGCTGATGTTCCTCTTCTGGAAAACCGGCGACAATTTGTATCCCATATTCACCGAATCGCCCGTGCTGACATAATACATGAAGTCGTGACCGACAGAGTAATAGACAGACGGAGAGATGTGAAGTTTGTGCCAGATCAGCGCATCAAACCCCAATTCAAAGTTGTCGATGTACTCAGGCTTCAGCCCGGGATTGGAGATCTTAAAACCGTTCCGCATCTTCCCTGTCCTGCAGAGGTCGTCCAGCATCGGAGCCCGGAATCCCTGCGCAACGGTAAGAAAGATCCGCTCCGTCGGACTGAACCGGTACTGGACCGACATTTTCGGATCCAGCTGCACCCAATGATGAGCCGGGATCATTGTATCCTGGTAATGCATCATGTACTCCACCGAATAGGATGGGTCTTCGATCGTGAATTTACCATTATGAAAGAGTGCATAATCGAGCCGGACACCAAGATTAAGCTCAATCCTTCCTTGAAGCAGGGAGATCTCATCCTGCAAAAAGAGGCCGTAATTCTCCATCTTGCCCGCATTGGAGATCAGGGCGGTGGATGTGTAGTAGATGTCCTGTCCGTCGACACTCCCGAACCTGGCTTCAATGCCTCCGGTGAGTGTGTTGTTCTTGTAAGGACCGGCCGAAACGCTTGCCAGCCCGCCGGCATCGCCTCGTGTCGATTTGACTAAGTAAAGATTGTATTCTGACTCTCGCATAAACTCATTAAGCCGCTCAAAATACTCGGTCAGGTTATAGGCGTGCATCTTCCAGCGGAATAATCCACGGCCCCCGCTGTAATGAGCAACGGCCTGCCAGGTGTTGTGCCGTTCAAATGCGCCGTCCACCTCATAGATCTGGACACCCCGTCCCCGCTTATCATTGAAGAAATTACAGCTGATATCAAGGAGACTGTTGGGATTGAACTGGTAGCCAATCTTAGCCCCGATGTCGGCCTCCCTGACGAAGTTATTGACGGTGAAAGTATCAGCTTTTTCAAGGTATTCCGGAATCTCCGCATTGTAGCCGTCGCTCCGGGTGTAGAATCCGTTGAGGCTGTAATGAAACCCCTTGCTGGTATTTCCCGGTTTCAGCTTTCCGGAAATATAATAGCGGCCGTTGATCGTGTTGTAAGTGCCATATTCGACAGCTGCCGTTCCGGTGATGATCTTGTCGGGGATGCGCGTTCTGATGTTGATGATCCCGCCCATGGCATTGCTTCCGTAAACAACGCTGCCCGGTCCCTTGATCACCCGGATCTGGTCGATGTTCTCCCTGTTGATCAGGTGCCAGTTAACCGTTCCTTCATCGGCCTTGTTGATGGGAATATCATCCAGCAACACCAACGTTCGCCCCTGGTCGTTCCCGCTCAGTCCGCGCATCGACACTACGTTGTCATTGCCATAGATCCCCATTGTGCTGCTGAGATTCACGCCCGAGAGGTTGTCGAGGATCTGCGGGATGCTCTGACCCGGATTATCCCTGATGCTTTCGGAGGTGATCATATTGATCCGCATCGGGATCTCGAGGATGTTCTTCTCCGTCTTTTTCCCGGTGATCTCGATCTCCGGTCCGGTAATGGTGACAGGCATCAGTGAAAATGCAATCCGCGTCGTCTGGTTATCATTCACCCTGGCCGGCTTTTCTTCACTTTGAAAACCGATGAAGGTTACCTTGATGGTGTAATCACCCTTTGCGATCTCATGGAAAGTAAACGTCCCCTCTTTCCCCGTAACCGTTCCAAGCTTCGTATCCATGATCCGGACATGTGCCCCCGCGAGCGGAAGAGAGTCGTTGGCACGCAGTACTTTTCCTGTCAGGTTCCCGTCTGCAAAAGATAAGACCGACAAAAACAGGACCAGGCCTGAAATCAGGAGGGTGATCCTTGATCCAGGCCCGGTCTTCATAAATGTGCTAAAGAGAGTGATCAATCAACGAGAAACCTGACAGAATAGGGCTTGTCGGTATCGGCAAAACCAACTTTCAGGATGTAGGTTCCTTTGCTTATGTTTCCAAGATCAATGGCAAAGGCTGATCCCTGACTATGGTTGGTGTAGATTGTCTTTCCGTTCAGGTCGAAAACTGCAATTGAAGTTACAGGAATCCTTGATTCAACAGTAAACTTTCCGTGGTTCGGAACGGGGTAAATGTTCAGACGGTTCGTGAAGAGGATATCATCGGACCCCAGGGTGCTGGTGCCGGTCACGAGGATATCATCAATCATGCCGATACCGTTTGCGGTGAGTACGCTTCCGTTAATATCCAGATTGGAAGTCATGATCCAGCGGATATAGACCGATGCCGTTCCCGGGCTGGTAACAGGTACAGCCAGGTCAGTAACCCTCCCGGTTGTCCAGTCGTTGGCAACAACAATAGTCCCGCCAGGTACATCAGCATAGGTTCCGCCCGAGATCTTCCACTGCAGTTTGAAATCCTTAGGACCCATATCATAAGGTGAATAAATACCTTTCTGACTGGATGAGACTTTGAAGTTTCCATAATTGTTGGCTTTGAATTTGATCGACCAGTACTTGAGGTCTGCGCCATTGTCCCAGCCAGTTGTTGCTGCTGCATAATCTGCTGCTCCGTCAACAAAAAAGATGCTGTTGATCGTTGTATCATTCGGCGTGACCCAGTTGAAACGCAGGTCATAGCCTTTGTTCTGAGAAGTTCCCAGGTTTGCATTCAGGCTGTCCAGTCCGCTGTTTACCGGGAATGTCCATCCGGTTAAGGTGTCCTGGGCAAAGAGAACACCGGTAACGACTGTCATTGCAAGAACGAGTAAAAGTTTTTTCATGGATTTTTGTTTTTAGGGTTATTGTTGAATTTTGAGTGAAAATGTGATTTTTCCTGTAGCATCATAATCAGCAGAGATCACTTTAATGAGCCCCTTCTTCCCTGCCGCAGTGAGAAAAGGAATGATATCCCCCGGATTCGACCATTTGAATTTTCTCTTTCCCCACACATCATCATAAGCAAGCGTAAGAAGGCTGTCGTTGTGACAATTCTCATACGCAATGGGGTCAACCGGATCGGTATCCACGCTGATGTCATATTTGGTATAATTCAGTGTTGTCCAGTTTGCAATGAACGGGTAGTAGGTTGTAATTCCACCGCCAAGTTCCCCTGCAGATGAAAAAGTGGGTGACGGCAGGTTTTCGTCGAGGTAATAATAGGTTATGACCTGGATGAGGGATTGATTCAATTTGGCTGTATCGGCAGTATAGACCTTGCCCGTGGAGGGATCAAGAAATTGTCCGAACTGTGTATTCCTCTGGTATCCCATGGTCAAAGAAGGGTATTCAAAGATTCCTCCCCAGGTGGAGTTCGGGTCTTTAAAGATCGTCAGGCCGGTCGTTGCAAGCTGCCGGTTCTTGTCCATCACCTGGACGGTCCACCTCGCCTGGTCTTCCACACTCTGGTAAAATGTTTTATTGATGCTGAATGAAGGTGTATTCATGCCTGTGTCAAAGATGACTTTTGAGCTTCCGTCCGGCATCACTTTCTTGACAACCAGGTTGGTTATGTTGGCATCTGCAGAACTTCCGGCGATACCGAAGAGGATCGGGTGACCGATGGCGATCACCGACTGGTCGGGTGTATACGGAGCACCGGATTTTAGAGAAACAACAGGAGGAGAAGGGGTCTTGTCTTTTTTGCAGCTGAAGAAAAACAACGGAATGACTAGCATCAGCAAATAAAGAATGAATGATTTTGGGGTCATAATAACTTTGTTACGGACAAATTCAATCAGACCGGATATAAGGAGCTGCTAACAGCAAATCCGCGGCAAAAGTAAATCATATTCCGATATGTTCAGGCATGCATGTCGGAATTTATTTTCGCAATCAATAGTCTGGTTTAAAGACCCTTTTTAAATGATAATCGCAGAGACCAGAAGCGCAAAGGAAAATTATGCCTGATGATAATGCCGGGTGTTGTGGCACACGTTGCAAACTCGCGCCACCAAATGTTCCTGTTTCTTAAAGGAGGGCACTTTGTGGTTATATAATTTTTACCTTTGAATACGATTAATATGAGATACTGGAAAAAATCAAACCATTCTATGAAGCAGCTTTGTAAGACAACCATCATCATTTTCCTCCTCGGCCTGGTATTCACTTTTCATGTTTCTGCCCTGCCTGACACTGTCTCACTGACAATCCACCTCCGCGGCGTCTATGAAAGCAAGATCACCCTGCTTGCGCTGACAGACAACAAGCTCTTCAAGACTTTCAGGGAAGTACCGGTTGTAAAAAACGGCGAAACATCCCGGATCACGGTTCCGAAAGATCATTTACCCGGAGAGTTCGTCCTTCGTTTTGATTACAAGGGAAAGGAGTCTGACACACCTTATCCTTCGGAGAAAAACATCTTCATCAATGACCAGGACCTGGAGTTGTGGGTCAGTCCGCTGTATTGCAACAATGCCGACAGCACGAAGTTTCAGAATGGTGAACGGGAAAATGCTGCATTTTTACAGTTCAGCAAAGAAAATGGAAAGCAGAAGGAAAAACTGGGATTACTGCAGAATTTCTTAATGAATTATGATGATAACGATTCGAAATTTTACAAGCTGGGGATAAAAGAGTATGAAGAAAGGCGGGAAACCTATAACCAGTGGCTGAAATCCCGGAGACAGCAGGATCAATCTTTATTTATCAGCAATTTATATTGCTTTCAGCATATCCCTGGGATCGTCTGGGAAGGTACCGAAACCGACCGGATCAAAAATCTGATCAACCACTATTTTGATGGCATGGATTTTAATTCCCCGTTATTAATCAAGACCTCCGAGCTGAACAAATGGATGGACAATTATGTCAACCTGTATGGGCAATTATCCACTACAGCAGCTTTGCGTGATTCCTTATTCCCTTTAGCCGGCAGAACCGCGATTGAGAAAGCAAGAAAAGGTCATCCGCTGGTTTATGGCTGGATGGTGGATTATTTCTACAGGGGTTACGAATCAAACAGCATTCCGGCAGGGATGAAAATACTGGAACCATATATGAATGATCCAAACTGCCTGACTTCGAAAAGACTGGAAATTGCCCGAAGGTTAAAAGGCATAGAAACTCTGGTTGCAGGAAGTGTTGCCCCGGATATTGTAATGAATGAAAAGGATGGCAGGCTTTTTGAATTTAGTAAGCTGGAAACGCAATCAAACTATATACTTGTTCTTTTCTGGTCGGCAGGGTGCAGTCACTGTGTGGAAATGATTGATAAATTATTTCCATGGCAACAACAGCCGGAAATTCTGAAGGCCATCACGGTTTTGGCCATCAGCTTAGACGAAACAGAACCGGAAATAAAAGCCTGGGAGCTGAAACTCGTGGAGCTAAAGGGCTGGAATCACCTGCGTGCAGCAGAAGGTATCCGCAGCAAAGTAGCCGCCGATTACTTTGTATTAGCTACGCCGGTAATGGTTTTGATCGATGCAAAAACCAGGAAAATTGTTGCTGTGCCAAATACACTGAATGAGTTGGTAACCGCTGTAAAGTAGTTTCATACAATGATTCTCCTTGATAAAACTATCCTTTCTGACGATCTCCGTGATGTCTTTTTCTGCTGTGATCTTGCCAAATGCAAAGGAGCATGTTGTGTAGACGGTGATGCCGGGGCTCCTTTGGAAGAAGAAGAAATTTCACTCCTTGAGGATTATATCGATGAGATTAAACCTTATATGGCAGAAGGCGGGATCTGCGAGGTGGAGCAGATGGGTGTTTTTGATTATGATGCAGGTGGAAAATTCGTCACACCACTGATAAAAGGAAGAGAATGTGTGTATGTTTATTTAGAAGATGACATTGCCCGATGTGCCATCGAAAAAGCATTCCAGGAAAAGGTGATTCCTTTTCCCAAGCCGGTTTCCTGTCATCTCTATCCAATCCGGATAACCGGGATTAAGTCAGGAGATGCTGTGAATTACCATAAATGGTCGATCTGCAAAAAAGCGCTTGACAACGGAAGGAAACGGAATCTGCCGCTTTACCAGTTCCTGGAGGAAGCATTGATCCGGAAATACGGTAGACGTTGGTACAATAAGCTCCTTAAGCTCTTGTATTAGCTGAAGCGACAGCATTCCTAGCTGCCGCAATTGCACCCAACTCCTTGGCCTCCAGAAAACAGGAATTTGGATTGAAAAAAAGAAAAGTTTTATTTTGATTTTTCGTTAAAATGTTGTACTTTTCTGGCAAGTTTGCCTGCTGGTGAGTTTCTGTTCTTCATCAGTCTGAGGTTTGCTTTTCGTAGCTACCATTGGCTTTGTTGCTTCACTTACCAGTAGTGCATTCTGCAATTTGATATGAATCATAACTCTTCCCATTTAAGAAAAGTTTTCACAAAATTTATAACTAAAAAACCATAGCAAATGAAAAACCTAACTATTTTTTTACTCCTTGTATTAGGGATAAATGTCTCCGCACAGGTAGCCATCAATACAGATGGTTCTGTACCAAATGCTTCTGCCATGCTGGATGTGAAGGCAACCGGGAAAGGAATGCTACCGCCCCGCATGACTCTGGCACAGCGTCCTGCTGCTCCGGTTACAGGATTGATAATTTATCAAACGGATGTAATTGCCGGCCTCTATTATTATGATGGAGCGGCATGGCAACGGATTGGCAACTCTTCGGGCGATTATTGGCAACCAAATGGTTCAGACATATACTTCAACACCGGTAAGGTTGGTATTGGCCGGACCAATCCAGATAACAACGGTTTAAATGTTGCCAACTATATTACCGGCAGAGCAGCCGTTAAAGGAAGTGATGAGTCTACTTTCCTCTACGCTACTGGTATGCTCGGTGTCCTGGAACCTTCTTCTCTGGGTATACCCTTGAGTGTGGTCAACGCAGGTGTCCTTGGCATCAAACCTAGTGCCGGAGGCAATGGTGCTGCTGTGTATGGCTGGAATAATGATATCAATACAGAAAATTATGCCGGTATTTTTATTTCTGATGGGATTAGCACCAATACAAACTATGGCCTGTACAGCCAGGCAAAAGGTGGCGCAACTAATTATGCCGGAAGATACAAAGGCAGAGTATTGATCGAGGGTTTCAAGGGCGGTGAGGGAGCAGCAGATTCATTGTACACGCTTTTTTCCTCCCAGGTTCAGCATACTCGATTTTCTGACACTCGTGCAATTGAAGGGATTTCAAAACCCAACGCAGGCTATGGAATTGGCATCTATGGCGAAGGAGGCTATATGGGGCTGTATGGATTCGCAAACTCCACTACCTATACCGGGTACTCATATGGCGTATATGGAGCTTCTACCGGCTCTACCGGTACCGGTACCAGGATCGGCCTGTATGGATATGCATACGGTGGCGCTAACAATTGGGCAGGGTATTTCAGCTCAGGGAGTGTTTACATCGCCAATGATGTCAGAATAGGAACCACGCAACAAGCTACAGGGTATGCTCTTTCAGTAAATGGCAAGATTGCTTGTACCGAAGTCCTTGTCCAGGCCATTACCAGCTGGCCCGACTATGTTTTTGCAAAAGACTATAAACTGATGAGCTTACCAGAACTGGAGCAAAGCATCCAAACGAACAAACACCTGCCTGGAATTCCTTCCTCCATTGAAGTTAAAAAAGACGGCATTCAACTTGGGGATATGCAGAAAAAACTTCTTGAAAAAGTGGAAGAACTCACCCTCCATCTGATAGACCAGAGTAAACAAATTGCTGATCTTCAGGAAGAAGTCAATGGTCTGAAATCTGAAAACGCTTCAATCAGAAAAGCAATCCGCAAATAGCCAGTATTCTTCAACTACTTAAAAACAAGAAAAATGGAAAAAATCCCCAAATATATATTCCTCATCCTGGCAATGATAGGATACCTGACTATCCAGGCCCAGGACGTTTCGAATCAACCAGCAAAAAGCAATGATGTAAACAAATCATCGTCAATTGTGGTCGGTCTGCCCAGCTCTGATCCAAAGTTTTCTCCGGACCAGGAAGTGCCAAGGCAAACATTATCAAACAACCCTGCCAAGATACCCGCCAATATGTTTGATCCGAAAATGAAAAACGATGAATCTTCAGGCGTGCATGAATCAGGAAGCACGAATCCTAAGCCACCAGTTGATCAACAAAAAGACACAAAACTGAATGCTGATGGAACATTGCCTCATCCAGAAGAGGTTATACCATTGATCAAAACTGAGAACTCAATTGCAAAGCCCTATGACAAAAGAACAAATGAGCAACCTGCCGGCGCTGTGCCCAAGACCGTTACCAATTACAGGGAAATCAAAGGATCGGATACACAACCGGCGCCTGCTCAATCAGCGAAGGGGGTTAATTACCGCGAACTCAGGGGAACAAAAACCCAACCTGCAGGAGAACCACCGAAGCGTTAAACATCGGTGATCATATATGGTTTATATTGCGTATTTTCTGATTTCATGTAACATAAATAAACGACGACTCCAAGGTTATGAAAAAATATAAATTAATAGGCATTTCTTTCATTTTACTTCTCCCGGCCATTGGGCTATACGGGCAGCAGGACTCTCCTTCCGATTTCTGGCTGAATTCGCCGACCGACAATTTTGCCACAATTCAGAGCAATGTGGAGCAATATTATACCGGTAAAGACAAAGGCCAGGGATCCGGGTACAAGCAATGGAAACGTTGGGAATATTTCAACCAAACCAGGTTAACCCCTGATGGAAAGATCACCAACGTTACAGCGCGAAACTGGGATGCTTATGTTGAACAAACGCAGCGTTACAATCTGAATGATGGTGGCAATTCAGATGCAACAAACGGTTATTGGACGAACCTCGGACCTTTTGGGTATTCCAACGGAGCAGGATGGAATCCGGGTGTCGGCCGGATCAATGTTATCGCTTTCCATCCAACCAATTCAAATATCTTTTGGGTTGGTATGCCTTCCGGCGGATTGTGGAAGACCACTACCGGCGGTACTTCCTGGACTCCGCTCACAGACGGCATGCCAAGAATAGGTGTTTCTGGCATTGCCATCGATTACAACAACACGAATATCATGTATATTCTTTCCGGTGATGGCGACGGAGGCGATACTCAATCCATAGGAGTTTTGAAAACCTTAGATGGAGGCGTTACCTGGCTAAGTACAGGATTGACATGGACAGTTGCCAATGCAATAAGGGGGTACAAACTACTTATGCATCCAACCGATGACAATATACTCTTCGCGGTTACAACCGATGGAGTATACAAAACTATCAATGGCGGGTACAGCTGGACAAAAGTGCTTGCCGGGAGTTACCGGGATATCGAATTCAAACCCGTAGACCCGACCTATGTGTAC
Organism: uncultured Bacteroidales bacterium; assembly: GCA_903915465.1. Lineage (GTDB taxonomy): Bacteria > Bacteroidota > Bacteroidia > Bacteroidales > FEN-979 > FEN-979. Next base: position 9,782 of record CAIWTA010000093.1, read on the forward strand.
GTTTCCGGAACATCTACCTTTTACAGATCCACGGATACCGGTGATACCTGGGCCCAAATCGTGACAGGAATGCCAGCTGGAGCAACCCGGATTGCCATAGCCGTTACACCCAATTCCTCTTCGTATGTATACTTATTCTCCGGACCTCCTACCGCGGCTGGATCATTCAAGGGATTTTATCTGTCAACCAACAGCGGGGCAAGCTTTTCGACAAGATCAACTACACCAAATGTCTTAGGCTACTCCTCTACCGGGAACGATGACAAGCATCAGACTACCTACGACCTGGCCACGGCGGTTTCGAGAACAAATAGCGCGCAGGTGATTGTAGGTGGAATAAATACATGGACTTCGGCAAACTGGGGTACTACCTGGACAATCTCCTCCATGTGGAGTGACTATACCGGGACGATAGGTTATACACACGCTGATATCCATGACCTGGCAATCAACCCACTGGACAACTACTTGTATTGCTGCAGTGATGGAGGGATCTTTCGCTCAACAGACTTTGGACTCAACTGGACAGACCTTACTGCAGGTATTGCCAACACGCAATGGTACAAGATAGCAGGAATTGCGAGCAACTCAAACCTGATTATCGGGGGAACTCAGGATAATGGTTGCAACAAATGGACAGGAGGTTCTACAATGCAGCATATCTATGGGGCAGACGGGATGGATTGTATGATCGATCCTACCAATGCCAACATCATGTATTATGGCGCCCAGTATGGTGAGCTTGTCAGATCAACAAACGGAGGTGCATCTTACACAAATATACAACCGGCCGGATCCAGCGGACCTTGGGTAACTCCATATATTATGGACCCATATACTCCTACTACGATCTACGCCGGGTATTCTGCTGTATATAAAAGCATCAACAGCGGTACATCCTGGACTAATCTTGGAGTGAGCGGTACAAGTGCTATGGCTATTGGCACAAATAATACCAGCAGGGTATACACAGCCAGTTCCTCTTCAATATGGCGTTCTGATAATGGGGGTACTTCCTGGACCAGCATCGCTGCGGGACTACCGGGAATTGGCATAACCTCGATTGCCGTGAATCCGGATAATTCCTTGGATGTGTTTGTGACTGTTGGCAACTATAATGCAGGCCTGAAAGTATATTCTTCCGCCAACGGAGGTGCTTCCTGGACCAACATTTCAGGCACGCTTCCCAATGTAGTAGTCAATTGCATTGCTTATGAAGACAACAATGCTGTTCCTGATGATGCCCTCTATATTGGCACCGATATCGGTGTATATTACAGGAATGCAACAATTGGCGATTGGGTACCTTTTCAGAATGGGTTACCGAATGTACCTGTCTCAGACCTCGAAATCAACAAAACAGTATCTCTGATCTGGGCCGGAACTTATGGTAGGGGATTATGGAATTCAAACTTATTTACAGTTTGTCCTACAGATTATTTACTTACAACCGCAAATGACCCAAGTAATCCTAATTATACCGGGTTCCAGTTTTATGAATCAAGCAACAGTGCTACTTCTTCAAGGGTAATCACTGGTGGAATCGGAACGGATGTAACTTACAAAGCCGGAAATTATGTTTTGCTTACAACAGGTTTCAACGCAAAAGCGAATAACCTGTTTAAGGCAACACTGGGACCTTGCAAAGCAACAACACTAAAGATGTCGGGAGTGTATGGAGGGCATATTTCCAAATAAGTCTTTCTTCAAGTCATTTCCATCCGATCAGGAAATTCGGCAGACGCAGTTATTATCCGCTTCTTAAGCTCCTTTATTAGCTGAAGCCGCAGCAACAGCAAGCTGTGCGGCACGTTTAGCTGCAGCCATCGTACTCAACTCCTTATCAACCTGGTATAACCCGACTTTTTCATTACTTACCATCCGGATCTTATCCAGGATGGCCCGGGCCGTACTTTCTTCTTCGATCTGTTCGGTGATAAACCATTGCAGGAAGTTGCCCGTAGAAAAATCTTTCTGCTGGACTGATGAAGCATACAGATCGTTGATCGACTGGCTGATGTACTCTTCGTGTTTCAGTACTTGATCAAACACATCGAGCAAAGACTTGAATTTAAGTACAGGTTTTTCCAGTTCAGCTAACAGTGCATGCCCTCCCCTGTCGTTGAGATAATGGATGAATTTTGACTGGTGGCCCCGTTCTTCCTCAACCTGTGCATAGAGCCATTCTGCTGCTCCCGGAAATCCATTTACCTGGCACCAGGAGGCCATTGAAAGATAAATGCGTGAAGAGTGTTCTTCGCGTTTGATCTGTTCAATTATTGCTTTTTCAATGATTTTTGTTACCATGATTTCAATAGTTCATAGAATGAATGGACAAAAGTAATTGATAATAGCGAGCAATATGTAACTCTTCGCTGTTATTTGTTATCTTTTCACTGGAGATTCTTCATTGTTCACTTACCAGCAAAGCCAACAAAGGGGAAAGTGAATAATGCTGGAGTGAGCAAAGAATGACTAATAGTTAACAGGGAAGATAAAGCTTCATTTCAATAGACCAAAACAGCGATTGACGGACGCAAGAAAAAGTAAAATGAAATGTCAGAAAGTACTATCCTTTCAAAGCTTCAGCGCCGGCAACGATTTCCAGAAGCTGGTTGGTTATGGCATCCTGACGGGCTTTGTTGTATGAGACCTGTAGCTGTTTGATAAGCTCCTGGGCGTTGTCTGTAGCCTGTTGCATAGCAGTCATCCGGGCACCCTGTTCCGAAGCAAAGGAATCAAGAATTGCCTGGTACAGATGGATACGTAAGGATTTTGGAATCAATTCCCGGATGATCGTTTCTTTGTCCGGTTCAAAAATGTAATCTGCCTGCATGACAGGTTTGCCGGTGTTTATTGAAGGAGTAACCGGCTGAATCGGCAGGTACTGTTCGACCATGAGCCGTTGAACTGCAGCATTTTTAAACTGGTTATAGATGATCTGAATGACATCGAATTCCTTTTCAGCAAAAACTTTCATCAGATACCCGGCAACAGGAATTATTTTCTCATAGGAACTTTTTTCCAGGAGTTCATCGTGCGTTTTGATGACCTGATAATTCCGTTTAGTGAAGAACTCAGAAACTTTCCTTCCGATACAGATCAGGCTCACATTTCCTTCGCTTTGTTGAACGGCATATTTGTTAGAAAGAAGTCCGATGGTAGCTTTGATAATATTGGAGTTAAACCCCCCGCAAAGTCCGCGGTTAGAAGAGATGACCACCAGGAGAATCTTTTTTGGCTCATGTTGTATTGAATAGCAGTTTTCGGTTGAATCATCGATGCTGGAACTCATATTTTGCAGGATCTCCTGCAACTTGGCTGCATACGGCCGAAGTCTCAGAATAGCTGTCTGCGACTTCCTTAGCTTGGAAGCAGCTACCATTTTCATCGCATTTGTGATCTGCTGGGTAGATTTAACAGATGCGATCCGGATTCGAACTTCTTTTAATCCCGCCATTTCCCGGTTGTATTTATTTTATTCAAAATTGACAGCAGTATCTTTTGCCAACTGTTCCATAATTTTTATGTCTTCATCCAGCAACTTACCTTCTTTCAGGTTTTGCAGGACACTTTTATGCTGAAGTTCCATCTTGTTCAGAAAATCAATTTCAAACAGGTTAATTTTCTCCACCGGGATGGTTTTTAACAGGTTACGGGAACCACAGAAAATAATTGCAATCTGTTTTTCCACCGGCATTGGTGCGTATTGTAATTGTTTCAGGATTTCTACGTTACGGGCACCTTTATCCAGTACAACTTTAGTGGATGTATCGAGGTCGCTGCCGAATTTAGAAAATGCTTCCAGCTCCCTGTATTCAGCCTGATCAAGTTTGAGTGTGCCGGCAACTTTTTTCATGGATTTAATCTGTGCATTACCTCCCACGCGGGATACGGAGATCCCCACGTTGATGGCCGGCCTGATTCCATTGTTAAACAACCCGGTTTCAAGAAAGATCTGCCCGTCGGTGATAGAGATGACATTTGTCGGAATATACGCGGATACGTCACCAGCCTGTGTTTCGATGATTGGCAATGCCGTTAAGGAACCGCCACCTTTCACTAAATGACGGATAGAAGGAGGAAGGTCATTCATATTTTTGGCGATGACATCAGAGGAGATAATCCGTGCAGCCCTTTCCAACAATCGTGAATGCAGGTAAAAAACATCGCCAGGATAGGCTTCACGGCTGGGCGGACGACGCAGAAGCAACGAAACTTCACGATAGGCAACAGCCTGTTTTGATAAGTCATCAAAAATACACAGTGCAGATCGCCCGGTATCCCTGAAAAACTCTCCAATGGCAGCGCCGGCAAACGGGGCATAAAACTGCATTGCAGCCGGATCAGCAGCGGTAGATGAAACCACAACAGTGTAAGCCATTGCGCCTTTTTCTTCTAACGTCTTGACAGTATTTGCAACGGTGGAACCTTTTTGCCCAATGGCTACATAGATGCAGATTACAGGTTCACCTTTTTCATAAAACTCTTTCTGGTTAATGATTGCATCAATGGCAATAGCGGTTTTCCCTGTCTGGCGGTCACCGATAATTAACTCACGTTGTCCCCTGCCTATCGGAATCATCGCATCAATCGCTTTGATACCGGTTTGCAGGGGTTGATTCACCGGTTGACGGAAGATAACGCCGGGGGCTTTACGCTCAAGCGGCATTTCAAATTTTTCCCCGGTAATTTTTCCTTTCCCGTCAATCGGTTCTCCGAGGGTATTGATAACGCGGCCAAGCATGCCGGTTCCCACATCAATCGAAGCAATTTTCCGGGTTCTTTTAGCAATATCTCCTTCTTTCAGATCGTGTGCTTCACCGAGTAAAACAGCTCCCACATTGTCTTCTTCAAGGTTCAGTGCAATCGCTTTCAGTCCGTTCTTTTCAAACTCAATCAACTCTCCTGATTCAACATTGGTCAGGCCGTAGATCCTTGCGATCCCGTCGCCGATTGTCAGAACAGATCCGATTTCTTCCAGTTCAGTTTCGTTCTGGTAGCCTGCCAATTCCTTTCTCAATATCGCGGAAACTTCCGCGGGCTTGATTTCTGCCATAATATCTCGTTTTTCTTTCGGGTTACACTATTTGCAAATCATACACGAATTACCATCCTATAAGTCTGATCCAGCAACAATTTTTTTCATCTCCTTGATTTGTTTCAGGATACTGGAATCATATTGTTTATCATTCCACTGCAAGATAAAACCGCCTATCAATTCTTCTTTCACTTCGCCGATCAGTTCAATTTCTTTTCCTGTAAATTTTTTCATCACATCTATGACCTGCTTCCGGAGCATCTCTGAAAGCGGGCCTGCGGTTTTAACATAGGTGGGCAAAATTCCTTTATGGTCTTTGTAAAGCTCAATAAATGCAAGGCAAATATCCGGGATGACAAATTCTCTTTTTTTCCTTGCAATGATGGAAAGAAATAACATTGTAAGTTGTGTAACTTCCTTTTCAAATATGGATTGGAGAATTTTTATTTTTTTTGATGTATGGATGATCGGACTTTTCAGCATCATTCTGAAATCCCTGTTCGATTTGCAGATTTTACCGACCAGTTCTATATCCCCAAAAGTCTCCTCCAGCACTTTGTTCTCTAACGAAAGATCAAAGAGCGCCTTTGAATATGGGATTGCGATATGAGAGATGTTTATCAACGGAGTATTTAATTAAATTTTATCTCTTTTAATAAATCTTTTACGTAGTCTTCCTGCTTCTTCGGGTCTGAAAGTTCCCTTTTCAGGATTTTCTTTGCGATTTCGAGAGAAAAGTCCGTCATCTGATCTTTGAGGTCTGTCAATACGGCCATTTTCTCATTCTGAATGGCTTCTCTGGCGTTGTTAAGGATTCGGTTTGTCTCTTCCATCGCCTTAACTTTTGATTCTTCGATAATGGATTCCTTGATTTTACGGGCTTCTGAAAGGATTTTGTCGCGTTCGTTTTTTGCTTCCAACAGCAATTGTTCATTGCTGAACTGGAGTTTCTGCATTTCTTTCCTGGCTTTCTCAGCAGCATTCAATGCCTCGTGAATCGATCCCTCCCTTTCCTTTAATGCTTTCAGGATCGGTTTCCATGCATATTTCCCCAGGATAAAAAGTACCGCTAAAAAAGCAAGCGACATCCACAAAATCAGTCCCAGACCGGGATTAACAAGTTCCATAGTGATGATTTTTTATTTTAGATCGAAGGAACCCCTTTACGTATGAGGCTGCCTTAAAAGTCGAAAGTCGAAAGTCGAATGTCGAATTTTCTCAGTGGAAACAATCTCACACTTTGTCGGAGTGTTTTCTTTTTGTTACTTAATGAATAATATCAGCAAGCAAACAACGATGGCAAAGAACGCAACTCCTTCAACCAAAGCAGCAGCGATGATCATGTTTGAACGGATGTCGCCCAGGGCTTCCGGTTGGCGTGCAATAGATTCCAGAGCACCTTTACCGATCTGCCCGATACCGATACCTGCACCGATAGCAGCTATTCCGGCACCAATGCCAGCACCCATTTTTGCAATAGGAGCAAAGTTGTTTGCTACCTCCAGTAAAATTGATGATAAATGCATAATTCAAGAGTTTAAGGTAATTACTAATTTTATTTAATTCCTGCATTCCCGCATTCCTTCTAATGGTGTTCCGGCTCAATTATTGCCAATCCAAAATAAAGTGCCGACAAGAGTGTAAAAACATAAGCCTGGATGAATGCCACAAGAAGTTCAAGAAGGTCCATAAAGATCATGAAAAGCAATGTCGGAACTCCAACGCCGAGTCCTAGCGCAGTAGACATCTGCCCAAAAATAAAAATGATGCTGATAAAACCCAGGATGATGATATGCCCGGCGGTCATGTTGGCAAAGAGACGGACCATCAGTACAAACGGCTTGGTAATAATGCCTATAATCTCCACAATGGGCATGAGCGGCACCGGAACTTTAAGCCACCAGGGAACGCCAGGAGTATTGATGATGTCGATCCAGTAATGACGGTTTCCGCTGATCGTGGTAATGATCAATGTACAAACTGCCATCACCCCTGTGACAGCAATATTTCCTGTGACATTTGCCCCACCCGGAAATAATGGAATAATCCCAAGAAGGTTATTCAACAAGATGAAGAAAAATATTGTCAGAAGATATGGCAGATATTTCTCATAATTTTTTTCGCCGATAGAACTTTTCGCCACGTCATCGCGGATAAAAAGTATCAGTGGCTCCAGTAAGTTTTGCAATCCGCGTGGAGCCTTGTTTTCATTTCTTTTATACCGGTTGGCAACGGATATAAAAATGATTACCAGGAAGATGCAGCTGATAAAAATTGCAAGTACGGTTTTCGTAAATGAAAAATCATACACATTCGGACCTTTCTTTCCGGTCATTTCTTCCTGAAGAGTAACGATCTTTCCTTTGTTTGGACCTTCTTTTCCTATGGTAAATCCCTGAAATGAATTTGTTTCATTATGAAAGCCGGAGGACCAGAAGGAATAAAACTTCCCTTTGCAAACCAACAGCACCGGCAACGGGATGCAGATATTCATCTGTCCGATTGTTGCAATATGCCATTCATGGTTGTCGACAACGTGTTCCATAATCATCTCGCCAGGATTGAATTCCCCGGTTTCCTTCTTTTTATTAAGTTCTATGATGGAAGATGAGTCTGCAGGTACCAGCTTGGCTTGCTCTTGTGCACCAGCAGACAAAGTCAATTGAAGGAAAAAGAAAAAACAGATGAACCGTGTTCCGTAGTTATGCGTCATTGCGGAAAAAAACTTGCTGCCCATTCGTTGTATTAAAGAATTATGATCGGCGCTGACTTTCTGGTTAAATTGGGATTGGCAATGGTTCTACAAACAAAATTACATATTGATCTACTGTTGAAAAAACCTTGTCTGCCCCTATTCCCTTATAATGCTCTGTTGTAAACCAGTAATATTTTGGGTCCAGCAACCTGAAAATTATGGCTCCGCCTGCATCTGTATAACCTGTTGCCTGAAACACTTTATTCTTCAGGTTTTCTAAGGATGTAGCGATAGAAACCGCTTCGTTGGCAACAGCGTTGCCCTGTTGATCCATAACAGTAACTGTTAACGTACCTGTCACCTCGTTTTTGGAACTGCAGGACTGTGTCCCGCAGAGTCCGCAAGCCAGAGAGAGAATAACAAATATGCTGATCATTGTTTTCATAATTGCCAATAATTAAGATGATTAATCGTGGCAAAGATAATAGAAAAAATTCTTGACGGATTCAAAATATGCTTTTCTATTCTGATTATCGTCTTTTCGAAACTCTTCATAATTTTAATACAACTTTTAACGTTTTCACAAAAATGACTACTTTTGAGTGCTTCAATTGTAGATTATCAAGTTAGCAGGAATTACTATCAATTCAAGAAACGCCCTTTTAACCATGAATATTCTGATCCGGAATAGTATTCGAAAAACGATTTGCGTATTTATTTTTCTATTGATTTCCTCTTCCTTTTTTGCACAGAAAGTTTGGACCCTGGAGGATTGTATCAACTATGCCTTTGATCACAATCTGGATATTAAAAAGCAGGTTCTTGCTGTTGAGCTCAGCAAGTCGCAGGTGCTTCAAAGCGCGCTCAACCTGCTTCCGGATCTCAATGCAAATGCTACGAATGTCTGGAATTTTGGAGCAACTATCGACATGTACACCAACAATTTTGCCACCACCACTGTTCGTTCCAATAATTTTTATCTTGCATCCAACCTTACGTTGTTCAACGGGTTATCAAAATTCAATACCATCAAGGAGAACCAGCTCAACCTGTTGGCAAGCAAATACGACCTGGATGTCATCCAAAACAATATTTCGCTTTCGGTAGCGGGCTATTATCTTGATATCCTGTTTAATCTGGAGTTGCTGGATGTTGCAAACGCTCAACTTAAGATCACGCAGGATCAGGTTACCCGTATTTCCAAAATGGTAGATGCAGGGTCTTCCGCCAGGGGCGATTTGCTGAATATACAGGCACAGGCATCAACAGAAGAATTAGCGGTTGTTGAATCGGAGAACAGATTAACCATTTCAAACCTCTCCCTTCAGCAGCTTATTGATTTTCCGGTATCAAAGGATTTCCGCGTGGAGAAACCCATGCTGAAACCAGTTGAGAAACCCAATGTTGTGCTCACCCCTGAGCAGATCTTCGATTATGCTCTTCTTGCCCGTCCTGAAATAAAAAGCGCTGATCTGCATGTAAGAAGCGCTGAAAAAAATCTCGCAGTCGCGCGGGGATCAATAACTCCAACCCTTTCGATAGGCGGATCCTGGGGGACAGGCTATTCGGGTGCCAGTAGGGAAATTGACCCGAATGCACCGGTTTCGCCTCCGATCATCAGACCAATCGGAATCACACAGTTATCGCAGGATACAGTTTTGGGATCGTATAGTAATCCTACTTACCGGGTCAAATCGTTCAGCAACCAGTTTACTGATAATGACAACAAATCGGTCGGATTTTACCTTAGGATTCCTATTTTCAACGGATGGTCGGGGCGTACGATCATCAGCCAGGCGAAAATCTACAGAGACCAGGCGGAAGTTGATTTTGAGATTACAAAAAGAACGTTGCGGAAGAGTATTGAACAGGCTTACGCAGATGCAGTTGCAGCATTAAAAAAATACAATTCTTCGTTGCAGAAAGTCGGTGCACAGGAAGAGTCATTCAAATATGCCCAGCAGAAATTTGATGTCGGTATGATGACTTCTTTTGATTACAACACGAGTAAAAAAGATCTCACAAAAGCGCAATCGGATTTACTGCAGGCTAAATATGACTTTATTTTCAAGACTACGATTCTTGATTTTTATATGGGAAAACCAATCAGCATCAATAAATAATATTCATTCTCAGTCTATATGGCAATACAGAAATCGAAAAAAAGGCTCTTAATCATTGCAGGAATCCTTGCTGTTGTGATTCTTATCATTATCGCAGTTGTAGTGAAAAACAAACGCGATGAAGGAATTAAGGTAACCGCGGAGAAAGTAATGAAGCGGACGATCATTCAGACTGTATCAGCAAATGGCAAGATTCAGCCGGAAAAAGACGTGAAAATAAGTCCTTATATTTCAGGTGAAGTAGTTCAGCTTCTGGTAAAAGAAGGCGATGAAGTAAAAGCCGGGGATCTTCTTGCGAAGATTGACCCGGAAATTTATGTTTCCGCATACGACCAAAGCAACGCTTCCATGAATACACAAAAAGCCAATGAAGCCAATGCAAGGGCAAGGTTATCACAGATGAAAGCACAGCTTGAAAATACGCGGTTGACTTTTGACCGGCAACAAAAACTTTTCGACCAGAATGTCATTTCCAAAGCTGAATACGACCAGGCCAAATCTGCATACGATGTGGCCAAGGCGCAGGTGGAAGCAGCCGATCAGGACATCAATGCTTCACAGTTCATGGTAAAAAGTTCGGAAGCTGCAATGAAGCGTGCCAAGGAAGATCTGACGCGTACTGCAATTTTTTCCCCGAATGACGGGACGGTTTCCAAACTCACCGTCGAAAAAGGAGAACGTGTTACCGGTGCTTCACAATTTTCCAGCGGTACCGAGATCATGCGGATTGCAAATCTGAACGAGATGGAAGTACAGGTGGAGGTAAACGAGAATGACATTGTCCGTGTGACCATGGGCGATACCGCGCTGATTGAAGTGGATGCTTACCTGAACCGGAAATTCAAAGGCGTGGTGACTGAAATCGCTACTTCTGCCAATACTACCGGCGTGAGCGTTGACCAGGTTACCAATTTCAATGTAAAGATTCATCTTTTGAAAAATTCGTATAAAGACCTGTTGAATCCGAAGTTCCCGAATTATTCTCCTTTCCGGCCAGGCATGTCAGCTACAGTTGAAATTCAGACAGAAACCGCCAAGGATGTGCTGACAATTCCTATCCAGGCTGTTACAACCCGGATTGCACAGGATAGCCTGGACAAAATCAACGCAAAGAATAAGACAAAGCCTAGCGAAGGAGATGACGAAACAGAATTGGTGGCTTCGAAGAAAAAAACGGGTGAGGTACAGGAATGTGTCTTCCTGCTGGAAAACGGAGTTGCCAAAAAGGTCAATGTAAAAACGGGGATCCAGGATAATACATATATCCAGATCCTTTCCGGGCTGACTGAAGGCAAGGAAGTTATTACCGGACCATATTCCCTGGTCTCAAAAACCCTGAAAGACAAAGATAAAGTGAAGAAGGTCGACAAAAAGGATCTGTTCACTAAAGAATAACTTCTTCCTTAATGGCACTGATCCTCAGCATTGAGACCGCCACTAACATTTGTTCCATTGCACTTTCAAAGGACGGAATGTTGCTTTCAGTAGAAGAATCTTCTGCCAGAAATACACATTCCGCTGTAATCACCCTGCTGATCGAAAAGGTGTTTGCCAATGCCGGCAAGGATTTTCCTGAAATTGATGCCATCGCAGCTGGTGAAGGTCCGGGTTCTTATACCGGATTGCGCATCGGTGTGGCTACTGCCAAAGGCCTATGCTATGCTTTGGGAAAGCCGCTGATTGCAGTCAGCACGTTACAAGCGTTAAGTGTTGGGATGAAGGATGCCTTATTTTCTTTGCCGGATATCAATAAAAACAAACCAACCCTTTTCTGCCCGATGATCGATGCAAGAAGAATGGAAGTTTATTGTGCAATCTACGACAGCAGCGGGAAAGAGATTCGCAAACCGGCAGCAGAAATCATCACAGAAAATTCATTTGCTGAATACCTTGATGACCATATTCTGGTTTTTGCCGGTGATGGCGCTTTGAAATGCAAGCCCTTGCTTGAAAATCATGAACATGCAATTTTCATGGATAATGTTGCCGCTTCCGCGAAATATATGGCTGTCCTGGCGGAAGGAAAATTTTCCGAAAACAAGTTTGAAGATATTTCCTGTTTCGAGCCGTTTTACCTGAAGGATTTTGTTGCAGGAAAAGCCAAGGTGAAGGGGTTGAAGTAATTTGTCACGCCTAACCTCCAAGAAACGCTCCGTGGAAATTCTTTACAAAGATCCGTGAACATCAATCATAACAAGTACAAATTCACTTTCTTCCAAAGCTTTAAGTGCCGATTGTTCCTCCGAAAGTTCCGGGAAAGCAAGGAGAAAGCTGCCGGGTTCAAGTATTTCGTTTTCATTCCCGTCTTGGTAATTCAAAATACCTTTCAAAACATAGATTCCCAATACATTTCCTTCATCTGAAAAAGGAAACATGATCGGCTTATCTTTATAGATTTTAACCCATTCAATCGTCCCGGTAGCCTCTCCGGTGGTCATCAGGTTAAAGTCGGTTACTTTCCCGCGGCTTATGGTTTCCCAATCTCCTGAAAAAACATCCGTTTCATACTTCTGTAAGGTCTTTGAATAATGACCCACATGTTTCAACTCAAGTTGTCCATCAAGTATCATGATCACTCTTCTGACACCAGGCAATCGGGTAAATGTGGAAGTTTCTGCTTCAACCCTCGCGGTACTTATCCTGAATAGAAAATTTCTTTCCTGCAATGTTGTTCCGTGAGGATAAATGGCCAACTGAGTTGCGGTTCCGCCCGACCATCGTGATGTTGTCAATTCTTGTTTTCTCGTGATGAAGACTTTCATGAGTTATTCCTGGTAGTTTTTTATGAATTCGTTAAAAATAGTGATTTTACCGAAATCAGCATTCTTATCTATAAAAATCAGCGAGAACTATTCTTTGTTAAATGAGATAGAGCGATCTTGATTATCTTTGAAGCGAAACCCTTAACAGATTCTTCCGATGTGTAATTCCACTCCTTATTCCCGGTTTAAAACCCGTGTAGTTCTTATCGGGGAGCTCTCCATGGGTGGAGATTATCCCGTCCGGGTTCAGTCGATGACAAACACCGACACACTTAATACGAAAGCAACTGTTGAACAGGCGATCCGGATGATCGTGGCGGGTTGCGAATATGTGAGGATTGCCGTTCCGGGTCTGAAAGAAACAGAAAATCTCAGGAATATTAAAAGTGAATTAAAAAAAAGAGGTTACAAAACGCCGCTGATCGCAGACGTGCACTTTAGTCCCAAGCTGGCGGAAATCGCTGCAACAATTGTTGAAAAAGTCAGGATTAATCCCGGAAATTATGTCGATAAAAAATCCGGTTCTGCCAGTGACTTTTCCGAAATTCAGTACCAGGAGGAGCAGGAAAAAATTTCACGAAGTATAGCACCTCTGGTGAAGATCTGCAAAACGCACGGAACGGTCATTCGCATTGGCGCAAATCATGGGTCCTTATCGGAGCGGATCATCAATCGTTACGGGAATACGGCCGAAGGAATGGTTGAATCGGCTTTGGAGTTTACGAAGATCCTCGAGGCACTCAGTTTTAAAAATGCTGTTATTGCAATGAAAGCAAGCAATGTACGCATCATGATCAGTGCCAATCAGCTCCTGGTTAAGCGAATGAAGAAAGAAGGAATGGACTACCCCATTCACCTGGGTGTTACCGAAGCCGGTGCAGGAGAAGACGGAAGGATAAAATCCGCTATCGGTATCGGAAGCCTGCTTGCAGAAGGCATCGGTGATACTATTCGTGTTTCCATCACTGAAGACCCGGAATATGAAATCCCTGTGGCATACAGCATTCTTCAGGCAACAGGAGTACGAATCTCCAAAACCGAATTCATCTCGTGCCCTTCCTGCGCAAGAACCCTCTTCAATATACAGGAAGCACTTCAAACCATTAAGCAAAGAACCGGTCACCTGAAAGGGCTGAAGATCGCCGTGATGGGTTGTATTGTCAATGGTCCGGGGGAGATGGCAGATGCACATTACGGGTATGTCGGAGCAGGAAAAGGGAAAGTCATGCTGTACAAAGGACACAACCTTGTAAAGAAGAACATTGACGAGGGCTCTGCTGTTGATGAGCTGATCAGCCTGATCAAAGAAAATGGTGACTGGAGAGATTAGGCAACTCAGCTTGCGCGCGTTTGCAACGCGTGCATACGAGTCGCTCGTTTATAACGAGCATTGCATTCAGCATCTTTTCAATTCTGGTGTTTCCAGAACTATTGAAAGAAGGGAATCCAATCCGGCATAATTTCTTGCAGAACTGAACAAATAGTCCTCGGGCTTTTCAACGATCATTTCTCTGACAGGATTCTGGTGGATGTATTCCAGTTTTTGTGAAAAAAAAGATGGACTGTAAATGATTTCTGCATGATTACCATCCTGCCAGAATTTGTATTTTTCTATTCTGTTCAAGTACTTTCCGGCGAAAATAAATCGGTCCAAAAGCCATTTACTTCTGCTTTCCTGGCTATCTTCAATCTCTTTAATGATTGCCTTAGCCGTGAATTTTTTCAAGTCTCTCAGGATTTCCGATAGGCTTTGTACTCCCGATGCCCTGGCAATTAAGTGCAGATGATTTGACATCAAACAATAGGCAAAAAGCTCTAATCCTTTATTCTTTTGGCAGAACATAAGGGAATCAATAAGTTTCAGTTTATAGGTTTTTCGAGTAAAAACATTCACCCAATCAACTGTTGTTAGCGTCAGGAAGTAACCGCTGTCATGGTTCCGGATCTTATATTTTTCAGACATAAAGAGGCGAATTTATTGGTGACTCGTTAATCGGGGTTTTTGCAAGAAGTAATACGGAAATTTATTATTTAATTCTCGTCACAGACGAGGAACTCGTCGGCACGCGATGCAAACGCGCGCCAACGAGGTTTGAAAGACAGCAAATTAACATGTTAATCCGCACACCAGTGCGCTGTGTTGATTAATAAAGATGCGGTTTTTGGTATCAAATCCAAAAAGTCGCAGTACCTTTGTCTCACGTTAGGCTGCACCCCTGACCCCAAAAATTTCCAAAAAAAACAAAC
>CAIWTA010000094.1 GCA_903915465.1 uncultured Bacteroidales bacterium
GACCAATGCTTCACGAAACAAAGGGCACCTGGACCTATCACAATGAAAAGGGGATTGGACAAATTTTATTTGATTTATCAAGGTTGGATATTAGCTAAAGAAATTGAAAAAGATGTGTCCACACGGTAGGTGACACAGTCAGGCAGGGACACAGTCGGGCAGGTTTCATTTTTCATTTTTTTCATCATTAAATCATGCCCCTTTTCCTGTATTTTTAATTTTTAATTTTAATTTTTAATTTTTTTCAAAAACAAGTGTAACTTTGCTGAATCATTTACGTTTAACTCTAAAAAACTAAAAAATTATAATCATGAAAAGAAAATTATTTTTATTGCTCATCCCTATCTTAGGTCTAAGTATGTTCTCTCGTGCACAAGGCGATTTGCTAATAACACCTACTCGTGTTGTATTTGAAGGCAACAAACAAAAAACAGAACTCAATTTGGTCAACATCGGCAAAGATACTGCCACGTATTCGGTGTCATTTTTGCAATACAATATGACAGAGGAGGGTACTTTTGTAAGTATTGAAAAACCGGATGCAGGTCAAATGTTTGCAGACCCTTATCTTAGGATCTTTCCTCGTACGATAACTTTGGCTCCTGGCGAACCCCAAGTTGTGATGTTGCAATGCAAACGTAAATCGGATATGGCGACAGGCGAATATCGTTCGCATTTATATTTTCGTGCAGATAAAAAAGCCAATCCTCTTGGTTTGGGAAAAACGGATAAAGATACAACGAATTTAAAAGTTGAGTTGATACCTATATTCGGTTTAAGTATTCCGATTATCATACGCTCAGGCATTGTAAATGTAAGTTCAACTCTGAGTGATATGAAATTAGAAACGCAGGCAGATACCATACACAACCTAAAACTAACAATAAACCGCACAGGTAATATCTCTTTATATGGCGATATTATTGTACAATTTATTCCTCCTACTGGTAAGGCTTTTGAGATTGGAAGAGTTAATGGTTTAGGTGTTTATACCAATATAAACAAACGCAATGTTTCAGTGCGCTTGCACAATGTGCCGGGGAGTGTTTTGAAAAATGGAAAGTTGAAAGTTCAATATGTGAGCAATGATCCAACACAAAAGACGGTTACGGTGTATGCGGAGAGTGAACTGGAGGTTAAATAATTATTTAATTTAGTGCCTGCTCCGAAAAGTCCTAAGGAACAACTGTTTCGGACTAAAGTCCGGCATGTCTGGCGTTTTTTGATAACCCCAGCCTTAAGGCTGGGGCTTGTAATAACACTTTAAAGGACTTTAGTCCAAAATGAAAGACTTTTAGGAGGGTGCGCAATTTTGAGATGATATAATTATGTCTGTATTAAATTAAGGTTTTATACGATATTGTCAATAAAATGGGATTCTTCACTTCGTTCAGAATGACAGCCGCTATTGTAGTATGGATGGGGAGGAGAGAGCATACGGCGTAAGAGCAGGCGGCTCTCCACCCGTCCCCTGCAACTCGAATGTACTGTCATTCCGAACGCTATTCAGTGAGGAATCTCACTTTAAGATTGACTTTAAATACACACTCTAATTAATAAAGTTATTTGTGTTCGATGAGTTTAATAATTTTTTTATCACATAAAAGTAAAGAGAAAATAAATAGTTAATAGATAAAGATGATAGATGTTTGCTAATTTATTACAGGCTGTTTAAACTCCAATCATCCCGCCTTCCCGACCTCCCGACCCCCCGACCTCTGGTACGGGACAGGTCTGGTACGGGACAGGTCTTAAAAAGGGGCTATAACGGAGTGTGATTATGGATAAACAGATTTCTGCATATTAAAAGCCAGACCAATACTACATACAAAAATGAAAGCAATAGACATAAATACAACTCTAATTGACGGTTATCTACGATTGTTATACAATCTAAGTCCAAACAATAAACTTGACCTTATTTCTAAACTCACACTTTCGGTTAAATTGGACATTTCCGAAAGAGAGAAGACTTTTTACAAAGCCTTTGGCGCATGGAAGTCTGAAAAAACGGCAGACGAAATCATAAACGACATTCACAGTAATAAGATTTTTAACCGACAAATTGATTTTGGACTAAATAATATTAAATAAATTGATTATAAAGCAATGAAACGATTTATGAGCAACTCACGGTTTCGTATAGTATTTACTACGATTTTATTTTTGTGGTATAGTTATTCTTTTGCACAGCCGCAATTACCTCAACGGACCCTAAGCGTTACTCCTACACAGGGAATAAATTTTGGTACACTTATTATAACTGGAATATCGGGCGGTACGGTAACTGTGGATTATACAGGAAGCCGGACCTCATCAGGGAGTATAGCACTATTATCAATGTTTCCCAGTGCACAATGTGCGATTTTTGAAATAAAAATTTGTCAAGGCAGAAATGTAACGATTTCTTTTTCTCCCAGCATGATTTTAACGGGACCTGATGGTGATCAACTTACCCTCGATTTGGGTCCCACGGATAGAGGTCCGAATGGTATAAGTTTTATGTCGAATGTGGATTGTAATTTTGTTAATGTTTTGCGGATGGGAGGCACGCTGCATGTGCCGGGGACGGCTCAAGATGGAACGTATTCGGGGAGTTTTGATCTTACGTTAAATCAGGAATAAAGTTCACCACATAGAAATTTTTTTTTAATGATACAATGATACAATTATACAATGATATAATGATATAATGATATAATGGGTTTTTATTGTGGAGAATCTTTTTTATAATGGCATATTCAATTTAAAAATTTAGAAATGTTGTTGGAAACGGTTGTAAGGCTGATGCCTTTAGGCATCGAATGTTTATAGAAGATTAATCAACAGCAAACCATGCGACCCCGAAAACAGAGAACGCTGATGCTACGCAACGCTGATGAACGCAGATTTCATGTTTTTATCCGCGATAACCCGCGTTCCATAAACAGAGAACGCTGATGACGCTGATGCTACGCAACGCGGATGAATGCAGATTTCATGTTTTTATCCGCGATAACCTGCGTTATTTATATTCGCTTTATCCCTGCCTGCCGATAAGGCAGGCGCGTTCCAATATACATTCAAAAATTTTTTTTTTATAATTCAAAATTGATTTGTACCTTTGTATTTATTACCGATACGGAATCGGCATTACACTACATAATAATCAAAACACACAAAATATTTAATTACATGAAACAAATTATTTTAAATGTACCGGATAGTAAATTCAAATTTTTCATGGAATTGATACATGATTTCAGCTATATTAAAGTTGAAAAGTCAGTAAATCTTTCTAATGATGAAATAATAGAAGGAATTAAAACAGGTTTAAATGAAGTGCATCTTATAGAAAAAGGGGAAATGAAAGCTTCTACATTAAAAGAGCTACTCAATGAGTTATAAAATTTTAAAGTCATTAATGACCCTATTATTGAATAATAAATAATTTTGTAAAAATTTTACGACATGTATGAAATTGTAATTGAAGGCAAGAAAAAAAGTGACTTTGGCATTTTAATCGCTATGGCAAAGAAGCTAGGTTTAAAAGTTTATTCTTTAAAAGAAGAAAGCACCGAATTTCCGAATGCGGAAACAATTGAAGCGATAGTAGATGCGCGATCCGGCAAAGGAACGAAAGCAAAAAATGTGGAAGATTTAATGGATAAACTTAATGCATGATTCATGTATTCTTTTATTTTCACCAATAAATTTAAAAAAGATTTCGAACTTCTTAAAAAGAGAAATTTCGAGATGAAATTCATTGAAACTGTGCTCAAGCATCTTCAAGAAAAAGGTACAGTTCCTGCTGTATATAAACCACATAAGCTTTATGGGAACTATAATGATTGTTTTGAATGTCATATAAAACCCGACTGGCTTTTGATATGGACCTATAATTCACAAACTGAAGTTAGCTTAATTCGAACAGGAACACATTCAGATCTTTTTTGATTCTTGTTTTAACCATAAAGACGCTCCCGACTTCCCGACTTTCAGTACGGGACAGGTTCAGTACGGGACAGGTTCAGTACGGGACAGGTGCGGGCAGGGTTCAAAGAGGAAGTCTTTCATTTAGGACTAAAGTCCTTTAAAGTGTTGTATATTAATAACCCCAGCCTTAAGGCTGGGGTTAATCAAAGTGCCAGATATGCTGGACTTTAGTCCAAAATATTTGTTTCGCCTGATTTTTTTGAACGGACTGATGTTGCCTAATTTTCTATTTCAATATTCATCTGATGACTTCAAGTCATCTGATGAATGGTTTCAACCTTGAGCCTGCTCCGAAAAGTTTTTCATTTAGGACTTTAGCCATAAACATATTGTTCAATCGGACTTTTCGGAGTGGCATCAACCTTTGAATTATATCATTGTATCATTAAATAATTGTATAATTTCCTATGTGCCTATGTGGTGGATTTCTATGTGGTGATGTTTCTTTGTGGTAAAACAAAAAAAGCCTGCCCTATCGAGCAAGCTTTTTCTGCTGAAAGCAGCCAAAACCTTAGCCTACAACAAAGTCAATGGCTTGGCTCCATTTCATCATACCGTCTTTGGTTACGGCACAATAACGAAACCAAACCGTGCTCGCCTTAGTAAGATTGCTGATGCCGGTTTTTGTTTGTGTAGTTGCTTTCACAAATTTCCACAGACTTTCATCTATGGGAGGGTTGGCACCTACATAAATTTCCCAAACATAAGCCTTAGCTTTCGGATAAGCACTGCATACTATCCATACATCTCCGGAGTTTTCTCCTTGCTTCACGCGAAATCCTTTACGTTGGGGAACGCCGGGAATCTTGGTGAGCGGAAATCCACTGCTAGTCAAAATAACCAAATTTCCTTTAGCTTTCTTTTTGACATATAAAGCCAAGAGCGTTGCATTTTCCAACACCAAAGTGTGAGCAGCCACCATATTTTCGTGAGCTTGTCTGTCGCCGCTTAAGGCTAGGGTGTGCTTGGTTTCCAAATCGTCCACTAAATCCTCAAAATCATCCAAAGCGGGGTCGGGAGTTAGGAAATTTGGGTTGCTTGTCATACTAACGATGACAAAACGAAAGATTTCAATTAGGACTAATACAGGTAAGTGCATAAAATTAGTTATTATATTTCTTTTGCTCATTTTGTTTACGTATTAAATTGTTTGATATTTATTTGTTTTTTTTTCTCTGAGTTTTATGCAGACTTTGTTCATGCTGAGGCGATTGAGGCTTCGCACAAACTAAAGTCTGCCGAACACATAATAGACTCTTACGGTGTAAAGCAGTTTGTTTTCGACCGAAACCAAAAGGTTCTTGCACAAAACAAAAAGGTTTCTGACAAAAACCAAAAGGTTCTTGCACAAAACAAAAAGGTTCCTGACAAAAACCAAATGGTTTCTGTACAAAACCAAAAGGTTTCTGCACAGAACAAAAAGGTTCTTGACCGAAACAAAATGGTTTCTGACTAAAACCAAAAGGTTTTTGACAAAAAGTGGGTAGCCGGCTATCCGATCTTTTTTGCAGCTTGAAACGCTATTTTTTATTTTTGCAGACACGATACTTATATTTATAGAATGGACACCAATTTTTTTGCTTTACCATACAAAAGTATATCTAAGCAAAACCCAAAAACCAAGCAAATCAGTTAACGGCAGGTTTATATCAGTTAAGGGTAGGTTTTGGCAAGTTAACGGTTTTGGGGATTTTTGATTTTTCGTCGTTTTTGTTACACAGAGATACACGGAGAAAGGGAGGTGCACAGAGAGGCGAAAGAAAGTATTATCGTTATATTATTTATATGCTGGACTTTTGTCCGAAATAATTGTTTCGCCTGATTTTTCGGAACGGACTGATGTTGCCTAATTTTCTATGTCAATATTCATCTGATGACTCCAAGTCATCTGATGAATGGTTTCAACCTTTGCATTTTATCATTATATTATTAAATCATTGTATAATTATCCACCGTGTCCCTCTCTGAAAACCACCGTGTCCCCTGCCCGTCCGGTCAGGCGGGCTCTGTGGTTCTTTTTTTTACCACAAGCACGCCAGAACGAAGTCCCTGCCTGACTGCGTTACGCAGCTACCGTGTGGACACAAATTGTTACCTTTGCACTTAAAAAAGATGAATAAAACAAGTCATACTCCAAATTTTCAAGGAATCTTTTCTGATAAACGTTTAGATAAACGAGGAAATAATATCAGCTCCATGCTTATC
>CAIWTA010000095.1 GCA_903915465.1 uncultured Bacteroidales bacterium
CGATCGACGAGGATTTTTAGTGAATTTCGTGCAGCGGTGACTTTTCTTTGGTACTTTCTTTTGGTGGAAGCAAAAGAAAGTACAATTGACCAAAAAGTTATTATTTTTGAAGTTCCTACAATTTCCTTGAGGTGGGGCACTCTGCGAGAAAATAAAAACAACTTTTTAGTCAGTCCCAATTTCCCCTTCTCCTGAGGGAGAAGGGGCTAGGGGTTGAGGGGAATTGATTTTTTTATACTGCACTCAATTATTTTCCAGATTACCAAAAGCAGATATCGCAAACCGCCCCAACTTGAGGTCACAAATTGTGACCTCAAGTTTTCAAATTCATATTTTGTCAATTCAAATAAAAAGTCCTGTCAATGAAAATATTTATCTGTTTCCGGAAAATCATCCTGTTGCCAGGTCTAAAGCATTCTTAACCCTGTTATGTGAATCGCTTCGCGGCCTGTCGGGTTGTGGGTTCATTTATCCTTTTTCAGGAAAACTCTGATTTCATCAACAATTAAAAGTATATCCTTCTTCCGGAGCAAGAAATCAGAAAAGGAAACATTGGCTTTCTTAACAAAAACTATCATCTGGTAAAACGTTGCTGCGCTGTATGCCAGTGTAGCAGCCCATGCTGCACCCATAAGGCCTATCCGGGGAATAAAAATGAGACTGAAAGCGAGCGTAAAAACTAAACCAATCGCAGCACTGATCGTGTTATGCATAGGTTTTCCTGTCCCGGAAAAATAGGGACTCAGGATGATGGAGATGGAAAAGATCAGTATTCCGGAGGACAAAGCCAGCATGATTGACAGAACTTCATGGAATGCCGGTTTGAAGATCAGCGGAAAGAACAGGTTCAGAAGAAGCAGTACAAGCACCAGGCAGATGAAAGTAAGCAGGAAGGTGATCTTGAGTAAATTCAGTGTAAGCCGAACGGCATATTGAGGATCATCTTCATTAGAAATGCGCGTATACTGAACCATGTGGATGCTCTTTGCAAGGAGCCACATGCTTTCCGAAAGTTGCACTCCCACTGAATAGATTCCCACCGCTGCACGGTTCAGGAAAATTTCAATGAAATAATAGCTTACCCGGTAGTTCAGAAATTGCAGGATATTTCCCATTTGCATGATTGATCCAAAATGAAATATTTCTTTCAGCACAGCCTTCATTCCTCCGGGAGTTGCTTTTTTGACGGAAGGAAGGATCATCCAGAATCCCATCAGGAATGAAAAAGTGTAAGAAACATACAGGCTTTCCAGGTAAGCAGAAACATCGCGTTGATGAAAGACAAAAAAACATGTCATTATCATTCCAAACATGCAAATCATCTGAAGTACTGTGATTGTATTGTAACTTTTGATTCTCTCCTGCCCCATCAGGATCATGAAGTTGACGCTTGCCAATGAAAGAAGCATGGAAAGAAGCATGACATGCCGAAAATATCCTTCGGGGATAATGTGAATGTGAATTACAAGGTCTTTCGGAAAGAGTTGGAAAACACTCAGCAACCCGGTACCAGCTACTGCCGTGAATAATGCCCATAAATAAGCAGGAATGAGTAGCTTTATCAGTTCCAGCCGGGGAACCAGGTAAATCAATGCACTGCCTCCAACGAAGCTATTCAACAGCTGGATTATAGTTATGGCAAGGATTACAAGGCTGATGGTACCAACTTTTTCGGGTCCCAGTACCCTTGCGTTGATAAGAACCATTGCCAATGTCAGGATAGCTATGATGAAACGTGTGGTGATTGTTCCGAGAACTTTTTTTAACATAGCTGTTCCTTATCTATCCAAGAATGTTGCAGTAAATTTCATACAACTGTTTTCCTATGGATTCATTGCTGTATTTGTTCCGGACGGCCTCCCGGATCATGGCCCGATTGTAGGAAGAACATTTCGACAACATATCAGAAATTGCTTTTTCGAGCGCTCTGCTATCTCCAATCGGTACAATAATACCATTGGATTCGTTGATCACTTCAGAAACGACACCAACATTGGTGGCAACAACAGGTGTTCCGCAAGCCAGACTTTCTATAATGACTGTTCCAAAAGTTTCATAATTGCTTGAAAGCACAAGAAAATCTGCATTCGCCATCAGCGAAGCCAATTCCAGTGTGTCTTTTTGCCCAAGAAATTTCACTATCGAATCGTCCAACCCAAGTTCTACTGCGGCTTGCCGGCATCCGGAGAAATCCGGACCTTCACCAATAAGAAGAACTTCAAAGTCAGATCTTTTTTGCGATAACTCTTTTATCACATGAAGGAATCCGGTAATATTTTTCGATTTATCTTCAAAACAGGAAACATGAATCATCTGTTTTTTGTTGCCGGAATTTCGGTTTCCTGTAATAATAAAGCGATCCATGTCAACGGAATTCGGTACAATGACATATTGCGGATTTTTCAAACCATTTTCCAGCATGGCTTCTTTCAGCTTCAGCAAAACCGGTATCACAACTTTGGCGCGCTTTACGATATACTTAGTCAGCCTTTTACGCAGAAATCCTTTGTACGTATTATTTTCCACAAAATAGCGCGACCAATGCTCAGAAATTAAATAAGGTGTTTTTTTTACAATTTGATAAAGGAGGGCAACCAAACCAGTTCTGGTCAGGACATGGACGTGAAGTAAATCAGGATGGTACGTGTTTAAAACATTAAACCCAAGCCAATAGGCTTTGAAGAACCGGAATATTTTCAAGAAATTCCCTGCAACAGGAAAATTTGTCGTAGAGATTCTGTAGTAAACCCTTACTACGATCAGTTTCTCTTCCTCTGCAAAATCGACCTCATACGTATTCGGGCAATCCACATCCTCATGAACATAAAGAACTGCCACATCACAAAACCGGGAAACAGCTTCTGCCTGATTCTTTACGAATAACCCCGGCATAGGATCATACCGGTTAGGATACCATTTGGGAAGAAAAAGAATTTTAGGACGGGTTCCAGTCATTAAATATCGGACCAAAAAAGTAAAAACAAAAGTAAGAATTATGAGCTTTATGATTTAGAAAGCGCAAGGTCGTCAAATTCACTGATAGATTTAATCGCATTCTTAAGTCTAATGGAACCAATTCCTGAAACGATCCTGAAAGTGAGTCTTCTGTTGGTCAGCTCCTGGAAATAAAGATCAAACAACTGCTTCCGAAAGTGCGGATGTTCCCTTTGCGGATCATCAACCCAGGGCAAATCAATATCACACAATAAAAAAAGATGATAATTGTTTTTTTCAATATTTTGAAGAATCCAGGGATCGCAATAGCCATATTTCAATTCACTCCAGATCTTGGTAACGATCAGTTCTGTATCACAAAAGAGATAGCCGGTGGCCTTCTTCAGCAATTGCCGTTCATGAGAAAGCTGACCCTTGGCAATTGTGAGAATATCCGCTGCAACATATGGGCGGTCAAGTTTGTCAATATATGATCTTGCAAATTCGGGAACCCAGGGCGTACGATAATGATTTGCCAGTTGTTCTGCAAGGATAGATTTCCCGGTCGATTCGGGACCGGTTATAGCAATTTTCAGTACTTCAGACATTAATTTCTCTATAATATTTTTTTCTCCATTCCATGTATCCAAACACGGCGATTATCGTGAAAATGAGGAATTGTAAACTGCTGAAATAATTAACCTGGTTTTTTGTATAAGGAATAGCGCAAAGGAAAATCGAAATAAAATCTCCCATGATCCATGCAATCCAGTTTTCGATTTTCTTTATCGCAAGAAGCCACATGGCAACAATATAAAATGCCGTGGTTATGGCATCCCATGTTGGTATCGGGCTATCCGTATATTTTTTCAGAAGAACCCGAAGAATCACAAAA
This sequence comes from uncultured Bacteroidales bacterium, assembly GCA_903915465.1. Lineage (GTDB taxonomy): Bacteria > Bacteroidota > Bacteroidia > Bacteroidales > FEN-979 > FEN-979. The sequence continues at coordinate 3,830 of CAIWTA010000095.1, forward strand.
GAGAATAGGAATACAGCGATATTCAACAGCACTTCATTTCGTGAACACTTCGAAATGTTCACTGCTTGCTGATCCTCTTTCTTACGCGACCAGTTGATCCAACCATAAACACTCATCAAAGCAAAGAACAAATTGATGCTCGATAAGGCATAAAGCTCTTTCACATAAAAGATATAGACATACCCCAACACATTGATGATACCAAACGGGAAAGCCAGGATGCTCTCATTTTTCATGGACCATACGCTGAATAACCCAAAGAGAACTGCAACCAGTTCAAGCGGAGTAGTTGTGATAACACCAATCTGAATAAGGGAATTCAAGTCCATAGAAACGATAAAAGTTTCAGTATTCTCGTCAGTCGAAGAAAGGATAAGATATTCTTCAACCGATTTCTGGTTTTCCTTCTTCTTACTGTAAATTTGATTCTTTCCCAATCCTCTCCGATATAGCAAATTGTTGATTTTTCATTGGAAAGAAAAAATTTGTCCCTAATGAATGAAAAATCATTTGTGTTCCAATTGTATTTGTGCGTTTCATAGGGATTTCCGTAAACCTCTCCCTGTGGAGACATCAATTTCGGAACAGAAATTACTATATTCCTTCCGCATCTCCTGCATTGTTCCAATACATTTAATCCTTCTTCAAAAGTAAAATGTTCCAGCACATCGATCAGTAGGATCAGGTCATAACGTTCGGTCATGGCAGGCAAAATGTTCAGTGCATCACCATGAAAGATCTTGTCATATACCTGATCATGCATGGGCGTCAGGTAAGCTTCAAATGCTTCAATGCCATCAATCTGCCGGGTCCAGTGAAGGTAGTCATTGCCACTGTTCCACATTTCCAGGTACTCTCTCGAAAGGAACCCAAATTTCCCGAATCCGACACCGATGTCCAATAGTTTTTGCGGATCGGTGAGGATAACCAGGTCAATGATTTCGTTTAGCTGCAAAGGATGGCTCGAAGGCATATTCTTCAAAAGATAGTTCACAAAAGTAGCTGAAATTCAGTAGAAAATTATTGGTGCCTGATTTGTCTGGCTGAATTTTCGTTGATTCTTTAAGATATTGAGATTGGATAGGCAAAATGATATAACTTTGACGAAAATATAGTTATCTTCCTGAGCCATGTTTCATTTGATCCACTTCCAACTACCTTTTATAGTGGTTTTGCTGATTGTTCTTGTAGGAGCAAAAGTGTTGGGAGAACTGATGGAGCGAATCGGCCAACCCTCCATGATTGGCGAGGTGCTTGCAGGAGTAATCTTAGGACCTTCTCTTCTTAACATAATTCAAAATACTTACGAATTAAAAGTTATTGCTGACCTTGGGGTCTTCCTGTTGATTGTAATTGCAGGAATGGAGATCGAGGTGGAAGAAATCACCAAGTCGATACGGGGAAAAAACGCATGGATTGCGATTCTTGGATTTATCATTCCTTTTGTCAGTGGTTTTGCCATCGGAAAGTTATTTCATAGCAACAGCACATTCGCAATAATTCTGGGACTATGTATTGCGATTACCGCTTTGCCGGTAAGTATAAGGATCCTGATGGATATCGGAAAGCTGCAGTCTGCTGTGGGTCAGCGGATTATTTCAGCAGCCATTTTCAATGATGTTCTTTCGCTTTTAGTGTTGGGCGTAATTCTTGATTTCAATGATGAATCAAAGCGGTTGCAGGATATTGCCGTTTCAACATCCATCACAATCGTTAAAGTATGCGTATTTATTGGCTTCCTGATGATTGCTTACCGGTTGATCAAGTATATCAAGGTACAAATGGGAGTGATCAATCCAAAAGTTATTTCAGTGCTTCGTATTCTCAGGGGAAAGCAATCCCTTTTTGCCCTCGTTATCGTTTATGTTCTTGCTTTTGCAAGCATATCTGAAGCCATGGGGCTGCATTTTATCATCGGTGCATTTTTTGGCGCAATCCTCTTTCCACGTTCCATCTTTACAGAAGGGAATTTTGACAAAGTAAAGGAATCTACCTCCGGGGTTACAATGGGATTTCTGGCGCCGGTTTTTTTTGCAACTATGGGTGTATCCTTTAATGTTACTTCGCTATCCAACTTTCCGCTTCTGCTGGTAGTCCTGGCAGCCTCGTTCATCAGTAAAATTTTTGGAGGATATCTGGGTAGCAGGATGGCTGGATTTGACAGGACTAACTCTCTCACTCTTGGATTTGGCCTGAACGCCCGGGGAATAATGGAACTTGTTATTGCCAGCATCGCTCTGCAAAGAGGTTTCATTGATGTCGCCATCTTTTCGATTCTTGTAATCATGGCACTTCTTACAACCATTTCAACACCATTCTTGCTAAAATGGGGGTTTTCCCGAGTTGAACGCAAAAACATGGCTCCAGAAAAAAGTTTTTAACAAATTCAATCATAAATAAAAATATACCTTTGCACGCTTTTTTATCATCAACAGAAGTGAGTACCAAAATACGCAGCAAGTTGAGGGGAATTGACACAAAAAGAGATTAAATTATGATCGATTTACTTAAAGAATTTCTTGACTTTATCCTGCATATTGATATTTATCTGCAACATTGGGTTACAGATTACCGTGCCTGGACTTACCTGATCCTTTTTTTGATTATTTTTTGTGAAACCGGATTGGTCGTTACTCCTTTTCTTCCGGGAGACTCATTGTTATTTGCTTCAGGAACAGTGGCTGCAATGCCCGGGAATCCTCTTGGTATCCTGTTCATTATACCATTGCTCATATTTGCCGCATTTATCGGCGACAATACCAATTACTTCATCGGCCGTTTCTTAGGTGATAAAGTTTACGAAAAGGATTACCGCCTGATAAAGAAAAAGTACCTGATAAAGACCCATTCTTTTTATGAGAAGCATGGCGGGAAAACGCTGATCATTGCCCGGTTCATGCCCATTATCCGAACTTTTGCTCCATTTGTTGCAGGAATCGGAACCATGAAATACTATCGTTTTATTTCTTTCAGTATTATCGGGAATGTTGCCTGGGTTACTTCGTTCGCCGTAGCAGGATACTTTTTTGGAAATATCCCTTTCGTCAGGAAAAACTTCACATTCGCTATATTAGGCATCATCTTCATTTCTCTCCTGCCGATGATCATTGCACTCATAAAAAATTTATCAGAAACCAGAAAACTGAAAAATTCCAATGAGGAAGAAGTTAAATAAAAACCAGATTTCTACTGTTACGGCAACCGGATTGCTGGTTACTTTAGGAATTGTTTTCGGCGATCTTGGTACCTCTCCTTTATATGTGATGAGGGCTATCGTTGCCGGAGCAGATACCATCAATGAGAACTTCATTTTGGGAGGACTTTCGTGTATTTTCTGGACACTGACACTTCAAACAACCGTTAAGTATGTTATCATCACCCTTCGTGCAGATAACAAGGGTGAAGGCGGAATTTTTTCCTTATTTGCACTAATCCGGAAACGGGCAAAATGGGCATACATGTTTGCGATCATCGGTGGTTGCACTCTGTTGGCTGATGGCGTAATTACACCTTCCATCACCATTGTTTCTGCAGTTGAAGGTTTGATCAATATTAATCCGCGTATTCCTGTAGTGCCCATTGTTATAATCATTATCACCTTCCTGTTTTTTGTACAGAAGCTTGGAACCAAGGCCATTGGCGAATCGTTTGGTCCAATCATGTTCATCTGGTTTACGATGTTATCTGTGTTGGGACTTTCTCAGATAATTGACTATCCTTCCATAATCAGGGCGTTGAATCCTCATTATGCCTACATTTTTTTAGCAAAATTCCCACATGGATTTGTTTTGTTGGGCGCGGTTTTTCTCTGTACTACAGGGGCGGAAGCACTTTACTCCGATCTGGGGCATTGCGGATTAAAAAATATCCGGATTACATGGATGTATGTCAAGATTTCTCTTCTGCTGAATTATCTGGGGCAGGGAGCCTGGATACTGAAGCATTCAGACCAGGTAAATGAATGGACCAATCCATTTTTTTCCATCATGCCAGGATGGTTTCTTATCACCGGGGTTATCATTTCCACTGCTGCGGCTATCATTGCAAGTCAGGCGCTTATCAGCGGTTCTTACACGCTTATCAGCGAAGCAATACAGCTAAATTTCTGGCCTAAAATCAAGATCAACTACCCGACCAATATCAAAGGTCAGATGTACATATCCAGCATCAACTGGTTATTGTACTTCTGTTGCTTGTTTGTAGTGGTATTTTTCCAACGTTCTTCCAATATGGAGGCCGCATACGGACTTTCTATCACCATCACCATGTTGATGACAACCATCCTTCTTAGCATATACTTGTTCTACCGGAAAGTTCCCGTGTATATAATCGGACTTCTTCTGTTCGTATACCTTACCATTGAAGGAGCATTCCTCATCGCAAATCTGAATAAATTTATTCATGGAGGATGGTTTACGATCTCTCTTGGCGGATTCCTTTTCGTTGTAATGTACGTTTGGTTTCATGGCAGAAAGATCAAGAACAGTTTCATTGAATTCATTAAGATTGAGAATTACTTTGAAGTGATCAAGGCACTGAGTATAGATAGCTCTATATCCAGGTATGCAACGAACCTGGTATTCCTGACAAAAGCCAACAAATCATCGGATGTCGAATCGAAGATCATCTATTCCATCCTGAATAAACAACCAAAGCGGGCAGATGTATATTGGCTCCTTCATGTGGATATTCTTGATGAACCACATGTGCTGGAATATCGAATCACTCACCTTATCCCTGATACACTGATCAAGGTTGATTTCAAGATCGGGTTTAAAGTACAGCCAAGGGTAAATCTGTTTTTCCGGCAGGTTATTGAAGAGATGAGTAAAAACCATGAAATAGACCTTCTCAGCCGGTATGAATCTTTAAGAAGGTTTGATGTTGTGAGTGATTTCCGATTTGTAATTATTGACAGGATCCAGAATTATGATTTTGATTTTCCTCCGCGTGAACAGCTAATCATGGATTTTTATTCAGTATTCAAACATTTCGGAATCTCAGAGGTGCGTTCACTGGGTTTAGATACGAGTAATGTAACCGTTGAAACTGTGCCATTGTTCATCGACAAGGACATTCCTTTGATGCTTACAAGGAATGGAGAACATCAGAATGGAAAATCCCAGATTTTCTAAAGATTTTTTTTATATTATTTTCTCCTGGAAATAACCTTTTTAACAGCATTGACGATATCATCAGGTTCCAGATGAAACTTTTTCATCAGTTCTTCGGGTTTTCCACTTTCGCCAAAATGGTCATCAACAGCAACCATTTCCATTGGAGTTGGCATTTCAATAGCGAGCAACTGAGCGATACTGTCGCCTAATCCTCCGTTTCGCATATGTTCTTCTGCTGAAACAACACACCCGGTTTTTTTCACTGACTGTAGAATACTCAAACGATCAAGCGGTTTGATGGTATGAATGTTTATTACTTCCACTGATATTCCTTGTTCTTCAAGAATTTTCGCAGCTTCCAAGGCATTCCAGACCAGATGACCGGTCGCAAATACCGAAACATCGTGTCCTTCATTCAGCATCACTGCCTGGCCAATGATGAAAGACTGGTCAGCAGAGGTAAAGTTTGGAACCTTTGGCCGTCCAAAACGTAAGTAAACAGGCCCTTGATGTTTTGAAATAGCTATGGTTGCTGCCTTTGTCTGGTTAAAATCACATGTATTGACGACAGTTATATTTGGCAACATCTTCATCAGTCCAATGTCTTCCAGCATCTGGTGTGTTGCGCCATCTTCTCCCAGCGTAATGCCTGCATGGGAAGCGCAAATTTTAACATTCTTGTTGGAATAGGCAATCGATTGCCGAATCTGGTCGTAAACTCTTCCGGTGGAAAAGTTAGCAAAAGTACCTGTAAAAGGGATTTTCCCGCCAATAGTTAGTCCGGCGGCAATTCCCATCATATTTGCTTCCGCAATACCTACCTGAAAAAATCTATCAGGAAAATTTTTCACAAACGCTTCCATTTTTAGAGACCCAATCAAGTCGGCACAGAGGGCGACTACATTCGGATTCTGTTTCCCCAATTCATTCAATGCTTCACCAAAACCAGAACGTGTGTCTTTTGAGCCGGTATTCAAGTATTCCTTCATGATCCAAAATTAATTAAAGGCATAAATTCCATGACAATTTCAATCTTTCACATCATCTGGTAGCCAATATCCAAAAAAATTATTGCCAGATGAAGCAGTATTAATACAGCTTGATATTTGCAGTTTGTCCCGGATCTACAGTAAATGATTTCTCAATAGTATATTCTGACCGGTTTGAATATTTGGACCGGAAGACTGTTTTATACTTACCAGGTTGTAAATACAGGGTTTCCTGTTGCTGTTGGTTATCTCTCAGGTTATAAAGCCAAATCAGCTCATTGTTAGTTTCAAGATATAAACTGCCGTAACCATTCGTTGTTTTCTGGATTACAGCAATACCGGGAAGCGGAATTTCTACGGTTGTGGTATGACTCTGGGCAATTTCTACATCATGAATAGTGAGATGGGGCAAACACAGCACATCGACATCATAGGTTCCCGTCAGGTATTTTTCGATCTGGTCAAACTGCTGGATGTTGATAATTTCATTACTTCCCTTTTTATGGATCAGGCAGGGAAGGTATTTTATGGTGGAACTGGCTCCTGCCTTGAACCCCAGATATCCTTGTGGAACTTCAATGCCGATAATAGTATGTTTCCCCGGAGTAAGTTTAACACTATCTTTCCTTACAGGAGGGATTGTCTGAACAACAATGTCGTAAGTGAGCATCGGGTCAATCTCCAGTGTATCGGGCAGTCCTTTGTTGTTGATGGAATGGATAAAATTGTACTGAATTCGTCCTGAAACATTGTCATAAAAAGTCATATTCACATTTGTTTCTGTTGGTTTTCCATATTGATCCAACAGATTAACCTGAGTACTTGTCGGATTAAGCGCACGCGAAATGACTATATTCAGGGCGTTTACGAATTCCTTCTCGTTGGTTGCATCAAAATACGTTCCGACACAGTCAAAAGATTTCCGAAAATCCTTACCAATTCCTATGATAAATGGTTTCAGGACGATTCCTTTTTTCTGTAGCTCATGTGAGACAAGGCAAGGATCACCGCCACATTCTTCCAATCCATCTGTAATCAGGATGATGATGTTCCTGCAATGGTCGCAGGGAGGAAAGTCACCGGCAGCTTGTTCAAGAGAGATTGCAATTGGAGTTGTGCCTTTCGGAACAATGGTTTTCAGCGTATGTTTAATTTTTGATACATTGTCGGGGCCGAAAGGAACTTCCAGACGGGTATCATTACAATCCTGTGGGGGAAATTGTTTTTGATGGCCATACACACGAAGCGCCAGTTCCAGGTTTTTAACACTCTTTAAACTATCCAGGATACTGATGAAAAGTCGTGTTGCGATGTTGAATTTTGAATCACTTTGCCAAAGTCCATACATACTTTGAGAACCATCAAAGACAAAAAGTATCCTGGAAGTCGGTTTAGGCTTTTCGGGTGGCTTTACTTGCTGGGAAAATCCCAAATTCACAGTCATCAGACACAACCCGACTATAAAAAACAATATCCTTGATCTTATGAGTTTCAAAATTTCCAATTGAAGATCTTTAAAAATCGCCCGACGTTTCTTCCAGTTGTGCTAATGCAAGTTTAGCCTGTTCATCATTAGGTGGAGAACCATGCCATTCATGCTTGTCCAACATAAAGTCGACGCCAGCGCCCATGTGGGTTTTCATCAATATCATCACAGGTTTTTCTTTTCGTGTGGCAGCTTTCGCAGATGACATTATTTTGACGATTTCGTGGATATCATTCCCGTCCATTTCAAATACCTGCCAGTCGAAAGCTTCCATCTTTGCCCTGAGATTCCCAAGTGGAAGTACCTTATCCACGGGACCATCAATTTGCTGGCCATTATAATCAACAACAGCAATGATGTTATCAACTTTTCGGGCAGCCGCAAACATCAGCGCTTCCCAATTTTGGCCTTCTTCCAACTCCCCATCTCCGGTAAGGCAATAAACCAGATGATCATCTTTATTCAAACGCTTTGCCAGCGCAGCACCAATTGCAACGGAAAGTCCCTGGCCAAGAGAACCAGAGGCAACCCTGATTCCCGGTAACCTTTCCTCTGTTGCAGGATGCCCTTGTAACCTTGAACCCAATTTCCGGAAAGTTCCAAGTTCTTTGGTGTCAAAGTAGCCGTAATGAGCCATTACGCTGTACCAGCATGCTGAAAGGTGTCCGTTGGAAAGAAAAAAAAGATCCTCTCCTATTCCATCCACTGAAAAATGCGATGGATCGGGTTTCATGATATCAAAGTAAAGAACCGTAAAAAAATCTGCACATCCTAAGGAAGCACCCGGGTGTCCGGAGGCTACAGCATGAATCATACGGATAACATCCCGGCGTACCTGGGAAGAGATCTTCTGAAGTTCAGGAATTGAAAGCATTAGATAGAATTAAGAAAGTTGAATTGTTTCTTCATGAAAAATTGGAAAGTCAAAATTATCACTTATCGAAGTCATTCGTAAGAAATGTTAATAAGTATGAATAAGATTTAACGTTGGAATGCGCATTTTTATTTCTTTTGTGAATCAAAGTTGCCACGAACCTTTATAAAAAAAATGAAGCCGATTCTGATTGTTATTTTTTCTCTCATCATCCTTCAAACTGTTCATGTTCATGGCTCCAGCTCGTTTCCGGTTGCACCTTTCAGGGCAGACACAAACTGGGTTGATTCGATTTTCAACTCTCTGAAACAAGAACAAAGGATAGCTCAGTTATTGATGATCCGGGCTTTTTCCGACAGAGATTCTATTTACAATGACAGTTTAACCAACATTATCAGATCATGGAATGTGGGAGGAGTTTGTTTTTTCAAGGGAACGCCATTCCACCAGGCTGAACTTACCAACCGATTGCAAAAAGCAGCACAAACACCGATGCTCATTGCAATTGATGCGGAGTGGGGAATGGGTATGCGTTTGGATAGTGCTTTTACATTTCCAAAACAGATGACACTGGGTGCAATTCCGGATGATTCGCTGATTTACCAGATGGCGGTTTTTATTGCAAAAGATTGTAAACGGTTGGGCATCCAGATGAATTTTGCACCCGTTGTCGACATCAATAATAATCCTTCCAATCCTGTGATCGGGTTCCGTTCTTTTGGGGAAGACCGGCATGACGTTGCCAGAAAAGGTCTTGCCTATATGAAAGGATTGCAGGATGAAGGGATCTTTGCATCTGCCAAGCATTTTCCTGGTCATGGCAACACCGATACCGATTCTCACCTTACGCTTCCTGTGATACGGGAATCACAGGAACAGTTGGATTCCATCGAATTGTTCCCTTTTAAAGATTTGATCCGGAATGGGTTGGATGGAATCATGATTGGCCATCTCTTTGTTCCTTCTTATGATTCAGCACGAGATACACCCACAACATTATCTTCAAAAGTGGTCGACAGTTTATTGAGAAAGAAACTTGGCTTCAAAGGGATGGTGATTACTGATGCACTTGACATGAAAGGAGTCACAAAATTTTGTAAACCCGGCGAAATTGAACTCAGGGCGCTGGAAGCCGGCAATGATATTCTCCTGTTACCGCAGGATGTAGCTGTTGCAGTTAAGGGAATAAAACAAGCGTGCGACAGCTCATTGGCTTTAATGGAAGCCATGAATCAAAAATGTAAAAAGGTATTGCTTCTCAAATACAAATCAGGATTGGCAAGACTTCAACCAGTATCCACCGCTCATCTTTACGAGGATCTGAATCCAGTTAAATATACATTGCTGAATGAGAAGCTCTACCGTTCTGCAGTTACTCTGGTAAAAAATGAAGACAAATTAATCCCACTGACATTTCTTGATCACCGGAAAATTGCAGTTTTGTCTGTCGGAGATACAGACACTACTGTCTTCCATGAAATGCTGAGCAAATATGCACCGATCAAAACACTGAACCTTCCGGTAAACTTTTCAAAGGCGGAAATGGACTCCATCATCAGGATGCTTTCAGGAAGCGACCTGGTAATCCTGGGAATTCATTGTTACAGCAGTTTCCCAACCCATAAATATGGATTTCCGGAACTGGCGCAATCATTGATTGATTCTCTGAGTGCCTCCAGCAAAATCATCCTGGATATTTTTGGCAGTCCTTATACACTCTCGTATCTGAAAAACACAGATAACATCCAGGCCATCTTAGTTTCTTACCTTAATACACCTGCATCTGAAGATGCTTCTGCTCAGCTCATTTTTGGAGGAATTCCGGCAATTGGGAGATTACCGGTTTCAGGTTCCTCAGAATTTCCGCTTCATACCGGAGAAGTAACCGAATCTACACGCCTGAAATTTATCCGACCGGAGGAAATCGGAATTTCTTCGGAGAAGCTTAAGATCATTGATAGCCTGGCCTTACTCGGTATTGAAAACAAGGCTTATCCGGGTTGTCAGATCGTATTTGTAAAGGATGGGAAAATGTTTTTTCAGAAATCATTTGGCAAGCCAAGATATGAAGATACTATTGCGGTTAATAATAACGACATTTACGATCTTGCTTCACTTACAAAGGTAGCGGCAACCACTCTAGCAATCATGAAATTGTATGAACAGGGAAGAATTTCCTTGGATGGGAAGCTGGGAACTTACCTTTCCGAAGTGAAAGGTTCCAATAAGGAAAACTTATCCATCCGCGATGTCATGACTCACCAGGCCGGGCTGCAATCCTGGATCAGGTTTTATGATAAAACGCTGACAAACGGCAAGCCTGATCCGGCTATTTACAATGCCGAACTCTCACAGGAATTCCCATTTCGTGTTGCAAATGGCCTTTTCATGAGAAAGAGTTATGAAGATTCTATTTATAAAGAAATCATCGGATCCCCGCAAAGACCAACACATGATTATAAATACAGTGATCTCGGGTTTTATCTTTTAAGGCAGATCATTGAGAAACTTTCCGGGAAAAAGCTTGAAGAATACCTTGATGCGGAATTTTATCACCCTCTGGGATTAACAACTACCTGTTTTCACCCACGCGATCATTTTCCTGTTTCACAGATCATGCCCACAGAATATGATACAATCTTTCGGAAACAACAAATCCGGGGCGATGTGCATGATCCCGGAGCGGCAATGTTGGGAGGAGTTTCCGGTCATGCAGGATTATTTTCAAATGCCGCCGATCTTGCAGTGATCCTGCAGATTTTTCTGAACGGTGGCAGCTACGGAGGAAAACAGTATTTTCTGCCATCGACAATCAAAGAATTTACACGTGTACAATTCCCAAAATCAGGAAACAGGCGTGCATTGGGGTTCGATAAACAGATGCTGAATTATTCCCCGGATGGCCCGGTATGCCGAAGTGCATCACTTTTAAGTTTTGGCCATTCGGGATTTACCGGAACTTATTTATGGGCAGATCCTTCCAACAACCTGATTTATATTTTTCTCTCCAACAGGGTATATCCGGATGCCATGAATCAGCGATTGTCCGGGATGAACCTCCGGACACTGATCCATCAGGCGATGTACGACATTCTGGAACCGGGAAAAAAATAGAAACATTTGAGTATATTTGCCAGCAAAATCAGCGTTCATGAACTCAAAACTGAAAACTTTTCTCATCTGGCTCTTTGCTTTTATTTTTACTGCTGCCATAGCAGTTTATCAAAGAATGACAGGCCCAACTTACCCGATCAAGGGAAAGATTGAAATCGGTTCACAACAGGTGAAATATCAGCTTCTCACTTCATTCGGTGGAGATGGTGATGCACCGATATTCATTAAGGTACCCAACAGGAATGTCTATGGATATATGAATTTTAAGCGGTATATGAGTAATGACAGCCTTACCAGTGTTGAATTAAAACGTGTTGGCGACTACCTTGTTACATTTATTCCACATCAGCCTCCTGCCGGAAAAGTGATGTACAGGATCACACTTACTGAGAATTCTAAGGCGGCGCGCGACCTCTTTTTTAATTATGAATTATCAAAAAAGGATGTTATCATCCGGTTTAAAGGTTCTGTCCCGGGAAATGTCCTGATACCGCATATCTTTTTCATTTTTCTGGCTATGTTGTTTTCGACAATAACAGGACTTGAGGCTTTTTTCAAAGGGAAAAACACGTTGATCTATACCTGGATCACTGTAATCACATTGCTTTTAGGCGGGCTCATTATCGGACCCATGGTCCAGAAATTTTCATTTGGTGAATATTGGACCGGGTGGCCCTTTGGATATGATCTGACAGATAATAAATCGTTGATTGCATTTATTTTCTGGATCATTGCCCTTATTGTCCAGTACCGAAACAGGAAAAACAGAACCTGGCCGATCATTGCAGCTTTTTTTATGCTGATCGTATTCCTCATTCCGCATAGTGTTTTAGGATCAGAAATCGATTATACAAAAGAGCAGAAAACAGAAGCCCATGGAAATTAGTTATTTTATAATTGCCATTACCTGCATTGTTTCCATTCTTTGTTTAAGGGATGAAGCGCTTTTCAACAAGCTGAAATTCAATGCATACGATGTAAGACACAGCAACCAGTGGTACCGTTTTTTTTCTTACGGTTTTCTCCATGCAAACTGGATGCATCTCTTAATCAACATGTTTGTTCTGTTCTCTTTTGGGGAATTTGTCGAGAAGCGATTTCACGCCATTTTTCACGACAAGTACATGTTGGATTACATTCTTCTCTATATGGGAGGATTGCTGATTTCGATCATACCAGCCTATGGGAAACACAAGAATGATGTTCTCTACAATTCTGTGGGGGCCTCCGGAGCTGTTTCTGCTGTGGTTTTTTCCAGTATCATTTTATATCCTTTGGGAAAAATAAGTTTATTCTTTATCCCAATCGGGATTCCTTCACCCCTGTTCGGTATTCTTTACCTTATTTACGAATTTTACATGAGCAAGCGCGCCAAAGATAACATTGGGCATGATGCCCACTTATGGGGTGCTATTTTTGGCATTGTTTACACTTTGGCGCTGAGACCTTCTCTGGCAAAGGAATTCCTGATGATGGTAGGATTATCGTCTTAAACTTTCTTTATCCTGATCCTGGCATCCACTGCAATTACTGAATTCTCATTACCAAGCAAGGGATTGAAATCAAGTTCCATGATTTCCGGTGCGGCTTTGAGTAAAGAAGATAAACTCATGATAATCCCGGCGAACTTCTCTTCGTTCACTCCTTTCTGTCCCCTTGCACCCTGAATGATCTTGTAGCTCTTCAAGTTACGGATCATCATGAGTGCTTCTTCCAGTCCAACCGGGCATAAGCCTGCCGACACATCCTTCAGTACTTCGATGAAAATTCCACCCAGACCGCAAAGGATCATATGACCAAATTTCGATTCAAACTTGGCACCTACAAAAAGCTCAATTCCGGAAAGCATGGGCTGGATCAATACAGAAGTCGTCTGAGGTATTTTCATCATGCGATCAAATTCCTTTCGAACTGATCCTTCATCTTTTACATTTAACACAACTCCACCTACATCGGATTTATGGACTGGGCCAACTACTTTCATCACCACTGGAAACCCAAGTGTTTGTGCAGCCTTAACAGCTTCCTCTGACGAATTAACAATTGCTTCACCTGCACGTGGAATGCCTGTAGCATCCATTAAACCCTGTATTTCAACAGGCGTCAGATACCCGTCTGAAGCATTATTTATTATAGTACGAATTTGGGCTGTATCAACTGGCGGAAGATCTGGTTCCGGTGCTGGTGGTTGTGGAGTATTAAACACCCTTGAAAGTGCGTTCCCAAAAATCACTTCATCAGGGAAAAATATCCTTCCTTTTGCAGTAAAATCAACAATTTCGTCATGGGCGGTCAGAACTGACGGCAAAATCGGGTAGATTGGTTTGGTACAGGATTTCATTTTTTCATCAATGAGGCGATATACGTCAAAAACCTTGGTCAAACCGGGAGTGCCGAAGATTACTGCCATCCCGTCAATATTCTTGAAATTATTCTCTACGGCATCGATGATCAATTCAAGTTGACTTGCTGTTCCTGTTGCCAAAAAATCAATCGGGTTGGCCACCGAAGAACCTGGAAAAAGCTGGCTGCATAATGCCTCTGCATCAGGACCTTCAATATGCGGTACAGACATTCCTCCATTTGACAAGGCATCGGTGAGCATAACGGCTGGCCCGCCGGCATGGGTGATGATCGCTATGTTTTTCCCTTTCACTTCAGGATGCATGAAAACAGATGCCACACTGATCAGGTCTTCGCGGCCAAAACATCGCACTATACCTGCTTTCCGGAATAAAGCATCGACAGCCACATCCGGACTTGCCAGTGCACCTGTATGGGAAGAAGCTGCCCGGCTTCCAGCTTCTGAAGAACCCGCTTTTATTGCAGCAATCTTGCATCCCTTGCGGATAAGAGAAGCCGCATGACAAAGCAATTTATCAGGCTTGGCTACATTTTCAATATATAATAATTTCACCTTTGAACTTGTCAGTGGATCAAACGTCGCATCGAGATATTGCAGAACTTCTTCCACACCAATCTGGGCACTATTCCCAACAGAGAAGACACTGGAAAAAGTCAGTCCGTTTGGAATTCCTGCTTCCATGATGAAACAAGCAGTAGCACCGGATCCGGAAATAAAATCACAGCCCCTTGATTCAAGCTTTGGAATTGGTTTTGTGAATACTCCATTATAATGAGGCGTCAGAACGCCAATACAGTTGGGACCAATAAGGCAGCCGTTCACGCTTTCAATGATCTCAACAACTTTATTCTCTAAGGCCTTCCCTTCTTTCCCCTCTTCCGAAAATCCTGCTGAAAGAATGATAAACGCCCGGGTATTCTTTTTCCGGGCAAGTAATTCCACTGTATCAGGAATATATTTTGCAGCAATGGCAATGATGGCCAGGTCAACTTCCGGTAAATCTGCCGGATCGGAAAAGCTCCGGATTCCCTGAACTTCAGATTCCTTTAGATTGGTGACGAAAAGTTTCCCGGTAAAATTCCCTTCGATCAGATTACGCAAGACGGCCCCGCCAGGTTTCTGGACATCATTTGAACCACCAATAACGACAATGCTTTTGGGACAAAGGAGTGAATCATTTATCATATAGAAAAATTTTTGCTAATTTAGAAAAAAAGAAGAAGCAAATCAAAATCTCATGGTAAGCGTAGTCCTTGCTAAGCGCAGTCTCTGACTACACTTAGCAGAAGTAATCATGGCAGACATTCCGTTACATACTTCCTAAGAGTGTGTCAATTTGCGTCCTGGAGAACGCAGTTTCATGGGCTGGATTGAATGAATCAACAGTTTAAAGTTCAATATCCTCATTATTCTCAACCCAAATATCAATTCTGAAACCACCGTCTAATTTAATTTCTTCGTAAATAACCGGAAGAGGATTTTGTCTTTTTACCTGTGATTCTGCACATTGCAATTCAAAGACCAAGAATTCTTCGTAAGAAGACTCAAGCAATCCTGTACCAATAAATGTATGCACTTCAATAGTGCAAGCAATAATATTTCCCGTGATTTGGTTTATTTCCATCATATTTGTTTGGGTTTTACTTTGTGAATCTCTGTGTAATTAATGAACTACCCCGTAGCAAGCAACGGGGAATTGACCCATAAAAAGATTAAAGGTCAATGATATTCAAAATCGGAACCTTAATTGAAATGTCAATTCAGATTTAGTATTTCCTTCCACTTCTTCAAGGCCAGTTCCGATGACATTCCTGTCAGTATAGAACGTCTGAGCATACTTCATCCAGAGTGTAAGCCATTTTACAGGCGACCAGTCTGCCAATAAGCTGAACCGGATTCCCTTTCCATAAAATATCGGTACCGAATAACCGTATAGAACGTCATTTTCGTAAGTATAGATTCTTTCATTGTAAGAATCTGTGTCAAACAGGGCATACAAAAGAGCAAGGGAATATGTCTTCATGACTGGTTTCAGTCTTAATCCCTGGCTAATTAAGTACCCATAGTGTTTATATGTTATATCCTTTCGATTTTCAAGGATATCGAAACGATTTTTCATCTGTAATGAAGAGCTGATGCTCCAGTCTAACTGGTATCGGAGTGCAATCGTTTTACTTTCTGCCAGATGGGAAATGGGATCTTGTGACCCGGAAATATTGGCCTGTTTTGATTTTATTCTCAACCGCAGAGACATCAACACATACTTGCTTGCTGAATAATCGCCCTGGATTTGATATTCGCTCCCATGAGTCGAGAAATCAACCTGATATTTTAACCATGGAAATTGAAACAGATCGGCATAACCTGAAAGCACAAAACCAGGAAACAGCTTTGCATTAAAAGTGAAAACAAAACCTGTTTCATTCGCGTTTGCGCTGTTTTGCCCAATTGCATTGCTCAGCAAATCCTGATAGTTCCTTTGATAATTCCGGTATAGCAGCGTGAAGGCCATCCGTGGATCGGGGGAAAATTGTCCTCCGAGCAACCATGCTATCCCTCCGTTCATGCTTCTTCCCAACTCCCCAAAAACATATATATTGCGAACAACGAACTGGAAATCAGAACCAATATTTAGGTTCTCGTTTCCTTTAAATGAAAACCTGTTGTAAGGGTAGCTGCGAGGATCCAGCGATGCGCTCCAATGACTCCGGAAAGCAGTCGCTCCTATGCTGAAGAAGTTATTCCGGTAATTAAGATTTCCTCCATAAATTCTCTCCCGGATGTTGTTTTTATTTTGAATCTCCTTAGGAAGTCGATGATAACCGCTGCCATTCATCGAGCTGATTTGCAAGATTTCTCTTGTAAGAGAGTCACTATTTATGGGATTTGCATCCAATTTATGATCTGAGTAGAATACTGATATTTCAAGGTTCTTAATTCTCAATGTCGAAGCTACTCCTCTGAGATAAGCTACATCATTCGTCGAAATGCTCGGCCGGATGGAGCCGGAAGCCCGACGAATACTGCCGGTTCCCGGAACTGCGGCTGAAATTCCGCTTCCCAGAACCAATCCCTGTCCGAAACCTGCACGAAAGTTACCCAGGGTAACATTTTTCAGGATGCCGGTATTCGTCAGACTTAAATAACCTGAATAAAAGTCCATTCCTGTGGGTTGACTTCCCCGGAAAAATTCCTCCCCGGGATCCTTCTCACCTGAAATCCCAAAGCTTAACCGGTCATAAAAGGAATATTTATACCGGAAAACATATTTCTGCGGGCTCCCTACGTATCCTGCATTCGGGTTTTTATCTAATAATGAATCATTGAAAACATAACCTTTTTGTTTTTGAAGTACTTGCTGATACCTTATTATGAGTTCGCTTCGGCCATAACTGAAAAGTTCTTTAACACGTATCGGATGTTTTTGTGGTGGACTCCCAATGCTGATAAATGGTAATGTTTTTTGTATCGTCATTGAATCGAAGCCATCTATGGCCAGCAGTTCCGAAAGACTGAATATTGTTCCATATGTCTGTATGTATAAAAAGAGGTTGTTTATCTGAATCTCATTCAAAAACGAAAGTTGGTTAAGTTCATTAAAAGTAGTGTTGTTGATATTTATTGGATGGTTTCTGAGTTGTTCAAATTCATCGGCATGATCTGAAAAATCAATTTCCTTAGTTGTGTTTTCTGATAATTTTTCTATCGTTTGTTCAATAAAATCGGCAGAGACATTCTGAGCCGCACTGTTTGATGTGAGAGTGATTGATAACACCGTAATCAGCTGAATCGTAATTCGCAGTATATTGTTCTCGACTTCTTTTTTTAATAATAGATAAGCCATTAGCCACGGTACTTGGGAAGAAAATATTATTTGAATCTATAGGTGATCGATGCTTGTGGGGAATAGCCCAATATAAGATGGTAGCCGGAAGCCAGGTCAAGTTTGAAGGAACCGAATTCTAATCCGGCCCCAAAGGTGAATGTGGTGGGATTTGTTAAAATCCCGACTCTTGCAAACAACGGTTTTACCAGATGATATTCAACGCCTGCACGTATTACCGGTTTATGCAACAGGTCTTTTTCAGCTTCAACAGTGGTCAATAGATCTTCTGAGATTTTCCACAAAAGTCCTAACCGGATCAATGCAGGAAGACGGTCTGACGAATTTCTCGAAATTCTGGTAGCAACAGGATTTACGATATGAACGCCAAGTGTCAGATGTTCACTGGCTTTAAACTGAGCCCCGATTTCAAAAGAAAAAACGTTTTTATTCCCATATCCTTCGGCCTGGCTTATTCGTAAACAGTTCAGCTGTACACCTGCTGAAAAATATTTACCGAGAGACATTCCGTATGCCACACCGCCTTTGATTTCACTGTATAATGAGAACCCATTGTGGAGGAGGATCAATCCGAATGAGCCTTTCCATACGGGTATTGTGACTACCAGCGCTTTGAGACTGATTTCCTTCACCAGGAAACGGTTTTCAAAATATATACCGGCTTGATATCCCTTTATGCGGGCGAGTCCTCCGGGATTGTTGAACGCTGACCATTCGTCGGATAAGGCAACTGATGAGAATGCCATTCCTGCTGCCCTGGCTCCAATAACATTTAATTCACCGACAGCTAAACATTTTGTTGAAATGACAAACAGAAAAATTAGAATCAAACCGCGCAGATCCATCCCGAAATATTTATCCTTAATCGGGAAAAATAAAAAAAGTGACACTGTTATGAATAAATAATTGTCAGATATTTAAAGATGTCATTTCTTGATAATATCTTAAATTTTGATATACTAAAATTATAAGATCTTCACCGCTAAGGCGCTAAGGCGTGAAAAATCATTCGCGTCCTGGCGTCTTTTCGGTGATTTTTTTGTATGTTTGTTGAAACAATAAAATCATGAATAAGGTCATTCTATCTTTCTTAAAAGAGCTGGAAAAAAACAATAACCGTGATTGGTTCCAGGCCAACAAGTCATTGTACGAAGAAGCAAAAAACGAATTTGAGGATTTCATAGGCAACCTGATTCCGGTCATAGCCAAATTTGATGACAGTGTGAAGTTAATCACTGCCAAAGAATCAATTTTCCGTATTTACAGGGATGTAAGGTTTGCAAAGGATAAATCCCCATATAAAACCAATTTCGGTGCTTTCCTTGCAAAGGGTGGTAAAAAGAACCATGGTCCGGGTTACTATTTTCATATGGAACCTGGTAATTGCTTACTTTCAGGGGGGATCTGGATGCCTTCCCCGGATATCATGAAGAAGGTCAGGCAGGAAATTTACTACAATATCAAGGAATTCAAAAGTATCCTTGATAAGAGGGAGTTTCAGGAGTATTATTCAGGCATTGACGATTGGGATCGACAGAAACTTGCACCCAAAGAGTTTCCTAAAGATTTTCCGGATATAGAGCTGCTGAAGAACCGAAGTTTCACTGTTTCGCATCCACTCACAGAAAAGAAACTTTACAGTGCCACACTATTTGACTACGTAATTAAGGGTTATCGTGCGATGCAACCCTACAATGCTTTCCTGGCAAGGGCAATTGAATAATAAATAACTCCAACAACTCCGGTTTGCGCGCGATTGTAGCGCGCGCCAGCATACCCACAGAGAGAAATTCCAGGAATAAATCAGGATAGTTGGCCGATAATGGTTTGCTTTCCAGTCACCAGCTCATTTACGGAAATTCCCAATTTGGTATCCAGCGGCAAAAGAAGATCAACGCGTGACCCAAATTTGATAAACCCAAGTTCATCTCCTTGTTCTTCCGGAGAGCCGACTTTAGGGTAAGTCACGATCCTTCTGGCAACCGCTCCGGCGATCTGCCTGACAAGAATTTCCTTCCCACCCGGTGTCCGGATAACAGTTGTTGCCCTCTCATTCTCGAGAGAAGCTTTGGGATTAAAAGCAATCATGTGAAGTCCTGGGTGATAGTAATAATACTTGATCATTCCGGAAACTGGAAACCAGTTGATGTGGACATTCCTGGCGGACATAAAGATGGATACCTGGATGCGATCGTCCTTAAAATATTCCGGCTCATGGGTCTTTTCAATTACAACAATTTTACCATCAGCAGGGCAACTGATAATATTTTCACCTCCATTAAGTTCCCGTTTCGGAGAACGAAAAAAACGGACAATCATAATAAAAAACCAAAGTCCGATAGCATAAAGCCCGGCATGGAACCAGGTTTGACCGGGAAAGATGTGATTAAAAGTAAGCAGTACAACAGCTACAAATAAAAAGGCTATGAAAATTGTGGTGTATCCTTCTTTATGGATCGACATAGGCTAAAATAAAAACAATATCCGCAAATTGAAATACAAAAATACAAAAGTTGCCGAAAGAAAAATCGTATCAAAACGATCCAATATTCCTCCATGCCCGGGAAGTATGTTCCCTGAATCTTTCAGATTCAGGCTCCTTTTAAACAGAGATTCGGCAAGGTCGCCAAAGGTGCCGAAGAGGACGACAAGGATCATAAGGGCAATCCAGTCGATCAAAGGAATTCCTGTGGAGACAGCATACAGGCCATACGTTGCAAATGCAGCTATAATAACTCCTCCGATCGTTCCTTCCCAAGTCTTCTTTGGAGAAATACGTTCGAAAAATTTATGTTTCCCGAAATTTTTACCAACTAAGTAGGCTCCTGTATCGTAAAGCCAGGTGATCATAAAATAACCTAATAAAAATGCCGGGAAATGACCCAAAATGCTTCCATGGGCTGTGTAATTCATGGCATTCAGCAAGGAAAGAGGTAATGCAACATATATAAGGCCAAGAAGGGTGACTGCCACATTGAACAAAGGCTTCTCTTTTTTCCGGTACAATTCGAAGATAAAAGGTATAAAAAGTAAAGGGAGGAAAGTAAATCCAAAGAATAGGGCGGCACCAGCATCCATCTGTAACGATATAAAGCCAATGAAGATGTACCAAATTGTTCCAAGAACTGTGCCCGTCCATCTCTGTGGTTTACAATCATCTGTGGTGGTTACTGAGTAGAATTCCCATAGTCCCAGGATTGCGACAGCCAGAAAAATTAAAGCAAATGCCCAGCGACTGAAGTACAGTGAAGCGATGATCAAAAAAACCATTGAAAGTCCTGTAATTGTTCTGGCCCAGAAATTATTCATTCGCTTCAAATCTGGTGGTAATTTGTTTTGCAATGAGGACATCGTTTTGCTTCACGTAAAGTTCAATTTCACCGATAAAGTATGAAGAATCCTGTTTGTTGATAACAAAACTGGGAATTTCGTTTTCTTCAAGTATGGCCTTGAGGATTTCCGCTTTATAGCTGGCGGTAGAGCGAAAGATCACTTCCCACTGTTCATCCATGTTTTCAGGGATTCAAATGAGCACAATCCTCCAGAAGGAATACATACAATTCTTTGGGTCCATGTGCTCCCATGACAAGTGTCTTTTCAATGTCGGCAGTTCGGCTGGGCCCTGTAATAAGGGAGATCATTGAAGGAAAATCCTGGGTGTATTTTTTCCGCATGTTCTGAAAGGCTTGCCGCAGATCTGGAACCAATTGGGATGTATAAGCCAGTACAAGATGTATTTCCGGAAAAACATTTATTCTTCTTCCGGGGGATATTCTCGAAGAGACCATTACACTTCCCAATCGTGCTACCAGGTATTCACAGCGCGTGATGCCAAGCTTTAATTCAAAAAAACGTTCAGTATCCGATTCGTAAGGGATTCCTCCTTGTTTAAGCAACCGCTGAATTTTTTCATCATAGCAAAACAGCACAGGCCAGTCTTTTTCAAGAATAAAAGATTGCAAAACAGACAGAAATTCGTCATCACTTTCGCAATAAACAAATTTGCCGGAAACCTTCAGCAATTCCTGTGCGAAAGTCACATCAAGAGGTTCATCCATCGCAGTGTAGACAGAAGAATCAACGTCAAGGATGGGATATGGTGTTTCTGTTTTCTCAATCAGGGCGTCCCGGATTTTTTTCAGGACTTTTTCTTTTGAGGTACTTTCTTCCATTTGCTATAAATGCTAAAGAAGTTACTTACCTGGTTCTATTGATTTGACATCTTTGTCGGCGATTCCGGAATTAGTACTACTTTCCTCCCCAGCGTTTTGGGTAATCAAAAAGGTTTTCTCGGATTCCGTGTCAAAAGGTCGCTTTCCAAAAACTTCTTCCAGGTCTTCTTTGAATATTACTTCTTTCTCAAGCAGAACGTTTGCAAGCTTGTCTAGTTTTTCTTTGTTTTCCCGCAGGATAACTTTTGCCTTCTCGTAAGCGGATTCAATCAGGAGGCTGATTTCCTGATCGATTACCTCAGCGGTTTTTTCGCTATAAGGTTTTTGAAATGAATATTCTGCCTGACCGGAAGAATCATAGAAGCTGATGTTCCCGATTTTCTTATTCAACCCGAAGTAAACCACCATTGCATAAGCCTGTTTGGTAACTTTTTCAAGATCATTCAGGGCTCCGGTGGAGATTTTTCCAAAAATGATTTCTTCAGAGGCACGTCCACCAAGTGCAGCAGTTATTTCATCAAACATTTGTTCGTACGTAGTAATCTGTCTTTCCTCAGGTAAATACCAGGCAGCTCCGAGGGCTTTTCCACGAGGAACAATAGTGACTTTTACTAATGGATGTGCGTACTCAAGCAACCAGCTTACAGAAGCATGTCCTGCTTCATGAAATGCAATGACTTTTTTCTCATGGGGAGAAATGATCTTATTCCGTTTCTCTAATCCGCCGATGATACGGTCTATGGCATCCATGAAATCCTGTTTCCCGATAACAGTTTTATTTTTTCGTGCAGCGATCAGGGCGGATTCATTACATACGTTTGCGATATCGGCTCCTGAAAATCCAGGGGTTTGTTTAGCAAGAAATTCCACATTCAAAGAGTCGTCAAGCTTTAATGGCTTCAGATGAACGAGGAAAATTGCCTTTCTTTCCTCCAGATCTGGCAATTCAACATGTATCTGCCTGTCGAAGCGGCCTGCGCGCATTAGTGCACGATCGAGGATATCAGCCCGGTTGGTTGCAGCAAGAATGATAACACCGGCATTGGTTGCAAAACCATCCATTTCTGTGAGCAGTTGGTTCAGCGTATTTTCTCTTTCATCATTGCCTCCGGTGATTGCATTTCTTCCGCGGGCACGGCCAATGGCATCGATCTCATCAATAAAAATAATACAGGGTGCTTTTTCCTTGGCCTGACGGAAAAGGTCGCGTACACGGGAGGCGCCAACACCCACAAACATTTCAACGAAATCGGATCCGGAAATAGAGAAGAATGGAACTTTTGCTTCCCCGGCAACTGCTTTGGCAAGCAATGTTTTACCTGTTCCGGGAGGACCCACAAGCAAAGCACCTTTCGGGATTTTTCCACCTAAGGTTGTATATTTTAATGGATTCTTCAGAAAATCCACAATTTCCATGACCTCTACCTTTGCCTCTTCAAGCCCGGCTACGTCATTGAAAGTAATGTTCACCATAGTATCTTTATCAAATAGCTGGGCTTTAGATTTTCCAATGTTAAAAATCTGGCCGCCACCGCCACCGCCACGGTTCATCAAACGCATAATAAGGAACCATATCCCGATTAAAATAATAATGGGAATGAGATAATTGAGAATATCTCCGAAAATATCCTTCCTGCTATCAGTTGCGGGTGGATAAGGAAACTGTTTGATGAATTGCTGAACCTGTTGAGGTGTCTTGCCAGCTCTTGTCATCTGCGTTGCAGTGCTATCACGTGTGTCTTTCAGTAATCCCCAGAAAATGTCACCGGAAGGAACCTGGTAATAATATTGTGGATTGTTGCTGAAGGAGGAGCCAAAACTCTTTTTAAGGAATTCCTTGTATGTAGTATCTTTTGAGAGTTTTTCTTTTTTGATATAGATCTCTGCCTTTTCCTTATTTATCACCACAATTTTTTCAACATCCTGTTTTACCAGCATCTCTGCAACTTTATTCCAGGTAGTTTCTTTAACAGGGTTTGAGTAATTGAAATACTGGATGGCAATAAAAACAACGGCCAGGATTGCGTAGATCCAGTAGAAGCTGAATTTCTGCTTGTTTTTTTTATTCGAACTAAAATTGGGGGAAAAATTCGTATTTTTCTTTTCTTTATCTGCCATTCTGTCTGATTCCTGTAATATGATTTATTTAGTCAGGTGATTTAATTCTTGTAATCTGTGTGTCAGCCCATAATTGCTCAAGGTTATAGAAGGTCCGCCTGCTTTCCTGGAAAATATGAACAATGATTTCGCTGTAGTCAATCAAAATCCATTCCGCATTTTCAAAACCTTCTTTATGGAAGACATTTAGTCCTTTTTCTTTCTTTACATCTTCCATCACACAAGTTGCAAGGGCTTCAACCTGAGGTCGGGAAGTTCCGTGACATATGATAAATGCATCGCATAATCCATTGTTCATTTTCGAGAAATCCATGACAACAGGATCTTTCCCTTTTTTTTTCAGGATCGATTCTATTATCACATCGGTTAGGGATGCTGTACCATCTGATTTCTTTTTTCTTGGCATTAAGTTATAAAAATTCAGTACAAAAATACACAATTAAACCTAATCTCAAGAGCAATAAAGCCCTGAAAGATAAGGTTGCATTTTAAAAGTTTGGTTTCAATGCATATTGTCTATAAAAAGCATTGATAAAATTGACGGTTTCTTCAGCGGTATCGGCAAGGAAAAACAAATCGAGATCATCAGCGGAGATGTTTTTTTCATCAAGAACAACTGACTTTATCCAATTGACCAAGCCTTCCCAGTATTTTTTCCCTACCAGGACAATCGGAAAACGAGCCTGCTTATGTGTTTGAATCAGTGTGATGGCTTCAGTTAGCTCATCTAATGTTCCATATCCACCAGGCATTGCAACAAATCCCATTGAATACTTCATGAACATGGTTTTTCTTACGAAAAAATAGTCGAAAGTCAGAAGCCTGTTGCTGTCGATGAATGGGTTTGGCTTTTGTTCAAAAGGTAAGGCAATGTTCAATCCGACAGATTTGCCACCAGCAAAATGGGCACCTTTGTTTGCTGCTTCCATAATGCCTTTTCCACCACCTGTAATAATCCCGAAGCCTGACTTCGTAAGCAGGTATGCAATCTCTTCAGTCAGTTTATAATACTTATGGTCCTCATTTGTTCGTGCAGAACCAAAGATTGAAACACAAGGTCCGATTCTTGTCAGCTTCTGAAAACCTTCCACCATTTCTGACATGACTTTAAAAATTTCCCATGTGTCGTAACTGATAGTTTCTGACCAGTTCTTTTGCTGGAAAGATTCCTTGATCATATCTTCTTCTTGAATCATGGCTTTATTAGTATTTAGCGGTCAAAGGTAAAGAAAAGTATCTTTGAATCCACCACTTGCCAGGTCGCGAAGCGTCTGTTGGGTAATTCCATAGCCCGCAGGGCATCAACAGCTACCGGTAAATAAGTCATGAATGCTGTAAAACATCTTTCAAATGAAGCGCAGTAAAACTCGTTGGGTGATGAATTATTTGTTCCGGCGTTCCTTCACAGATGATCTCACCACCATCATCACCTCCTTCAGGTCCAAGATCGATGATGTAATCCGCAACCTTAATTACTTCCATGTTGTGTTCAATGATCAGAACGGTATTGCCTTTATCAACAAGCTTATTCAGGACATGCAACAGCACCTTCACATCTTCGAAATGCAAACCCGTTGTTGGCTCATCCATGATGTAAAGTGTATTTCCGGTATCCATCTTCGAGAGTTCAGCCGCCAGTTTAACCCGCTGGGCCTCACCGCCAGATAGCGTAGTTGATTGCTGTCCCAAAGTTATGTACCCGAGACCTACTTCATTCAGCATTTTTATTTTATGCAGGATCATCGGGACGCTTTCAAAGAATTCTGCTGCCTGCTCAATTGTCATGTTTAAAAGGTCGTTTATAGATTTCCCTTTATACCTGACCTCCAAGGTCTCCCGGTTATACCGTTTCCCGTTACAGGTTTCGCAAAGTACATAAACATCAGGAAGAAAATTCATTTCGATGATACGTAGCCCCGCTCCTTTGCATGTTTCACATCGGCCACCCTTGACATTGAAGGAGAACCTGCCAGGCTTGTATCCGCGAATTTTTGATTCAGGAAGTTCTGCAAACAGCTTCCTGATTTCATCGAAGACTTTTGTATAAGTTGCTGGATTGGACCGTGGAGTTCGTCCGATCGGAGATTGATTAATTTCAATGACCTTATCTATGTTCTTAACTCCTTCTATGGTTGAATATGGCAGTGGATTTTTTTCACTCCTGTAAAAATGCCGGCTGAGGATCGGATAGAGGGTTTCGTTAATTAGTGAAGATTTCCCGCTACCAGACATCCCTGTTATACAAATCAGCTTACCCAGCGGAAGCTTCAGCGTTACATTTTTTAAATTATTTCCACTCGCCCCGTGAAGTGCCAGAAAGTTTCCATTTCCTTTGCGATGTTCAGCCGGGACTTCAATGTACTTTCTTCCGCTTAGGTACTCACCAGTCAGACTGTCAGATTGCATAATTTCTTCCGGCGTGCCGGAAGCTACGATTCTGCCACCATGTAAACCCGCACCGGGACCAATGTCGATCACATAATCTGCGGCAAGAATTGTTTCTTTATCGTGTTCAACTACGATCACAGAATTTCCGGTATCCCTCAGATCCTTCAGCGCGCGGATCAACCGCATATTATCATGTTGATGAAGGCCAATACTTGGTTCATCAAGAATGTAAAGCACCCCTACTAATTGTGATCCGATCTGCGTGGCCAGCCTGATCCGCTGAGATTCACCACCGGAAAGACTTCTTGCGGTGCGGTTCAGCGTCAGGTACCCAATGCCTACATCCAATAAAAACTGAATTCTGTTCTTAATTTCCCGGACGATTTCAAAGGAAATAACTCTTTTCCTTTCATCCAGATGGTCACTGATCCCATCAAACCAGCGTGAAAGATTGATCAAGCCCATGTTGGAAAGCTCGGCAATATTCTTGCCGGCTATCTTGAAGAAAAGGGATTCATTTTTCAACCGGGTACCATGGCATTCCTGACAATCGATCTTATTCATGAAACTGCTGGCCCACTTCATGATTCCCGATGCGGATGATTCTGCATTTTGTGTATTGATAAAACTGACAATACCTTCAAAATTCAGCGCATAGGAAGAAGTAATCCCCAAATAATCATTTTTTACGCGGAAAAGCTCATCCGAACCATATAAAATGAGATTGATCGCATGCTCCGGAATTTCTTTAATTGGCGTATTGAGATCAAAGCTGTATTTTTCACCAATGGCCTCCATCTGCTTGAAGATCCAGGAGTTTTTATATTCCCCCAACGGAACAATGCCACCTTTGCGGATACAATTTGACTTGTCGGGAATAATCTTGTTTATATCTATTTCAGAAATGGTACCGAGTCCGTTACATTTTGGACAAGCTCCATAGGGAGAATTGAAGGAGAATGAATTAGGTTCTGGCTCATCATAAGAAATACCGGATGTCGGGCACATGAGCAACCTGCTGAAATGACGTACAGAATGATCACTCATATCCATCACCATCAGGATATCTTTGCCATGATGCATCGCAAGATTGATAGAGTTGGTTAACCTTACAACGGATTCAGGCTTGACTGTGATCTGGTCGATGACAGTCTCGATATCATGGACCTTGTACCTGTCTAATTGAAGACCGTGATGAAGTTCAGCAATTTCTCCATCAATCCTGACCTTCACAAATCCTTGTTTCCTGATTTGCTCAAAGAGTTCACGGTAATGGCCTTTGCGGCCTTTTACCATGGGAGCAAGCACCTGAATATTTTTATTGTCGTATTTATTCAAGACCAGTTGAATGATCTGTTGTTCGGTGTTCCTGACCATTTTCTCTCCTGTCACGTATGAGTAAGCATCCGAAACTCGCGCGTAAAGGAGCCGTAAAAAATCATAGATCTCTGTAATGGTTCCGACCGTTGATCTGGGATTTCTGTTTGTCGATTTTTGTTCGATGGAGATAACCGGACTTAATCCTTTGATTTGATCTACATCAGGTCTTTCAAGATTTCCAATGAACTGACGCGCGTAGGCAGAAAAAGTTTCCATGTACCGGCGCTGACCTTCAGCATAGATAGTGTCGAACGCCAGAGAAGATTTTCCGCTTCCGCTGAGTCCGGTAAACACTACAAATTTATTCCGGGGAACGACAACGTCAATGTTCTTCAGGTTGTGAACCCTTGCACCCCAAATTTCAAGCATTTCTTCCACAGCAAATCAAGTAAGATAGTTTTTACCAGCGATTCTGGTCGATTCTTAGCGTATCGTGGAAAAATGTTTCACTTCCGGGAATACTTTTTGAAAGATTCTCTGCTTTTAAAGATCCTTCCTGGGGAAGCGTGATGAGATAAGGTTTTCCCGATTTATTTGTCAGAGAATACCGGCGTAACCATGGATTAAACTCACGGAGAATCCGGTAGTTGATCTTCAGCTTGAAAGCAAAAGCTGCCAGGTCGCTGATCGAAGAATCCACGGTGATAGTATAAGTTTTGAGCGGTGGATAGAAATCTTTTTCCCGGAGGTAGAAACCATAGGAAGTCGGATGGGTATAGATCTGTTTAATAGCAAGAATCCGGTAAACATAACGGGATGTTTCTTCTACCAGGTAAGTATCAAAGTAGTTTGTGACTTTTTGCTTCTCCAAAGCCTTTCCCACACCATCGATTCCACGATTGTATGAAGCAGCAACAAGTGTCCAATTTTTATATTCCTCGTATGCGTCATGGAAATAGCGGCAGGCAGCTTCTGTGGCTTTTTCAAGGTTATACCTTTCATCAACTTCCTCAGTAATCTCGAGTCCGTATTTTTGTCCTGTCCCTTTTATGAATTGCCAGAAACCTTCTGCTCCTGCAGATGAAACAACATTCGCCAAATTACTTTCCGCCAGGGCTAAGTATTTAAAATCGCCAGGAATGTTATTCTTTTTTAAAATTGGTTCTATGACAGGAAACCACCGGCAGGCTCTCTTGAACATAAGCGTCGTAGAAGAGTGCATATAGGTGTTGACAAGGATTTCCCGGTCAAGACTTTCGCGGACATAAAAAAGATCAAGTGGAACCTTTTCACCTGCAAAATCAATTTTTGCAGGAATTTCGGGGGTAAGAATCTTATAATACCGTGAAAACAAGGTGCGGTATTCCTGGTCGATGTTTTTGATCTCAATTTTAGCATAGATAAAGCAGGAGATAACGGCCAATAATAACGCACCCGCAAGAATATATTGAATTTTTTTCTTCATGTTTTTATTTTCTTTACCACTGAGACCTATATAACTCTTTGTAACTATCAGATTATCATTGCTGTTTTTCTCGCAGATTTTCGCAGAGTTATGTGCAGAGTCTCGCAGATCATAAGAATAATTTTTTCATCGGAACTACTCGTGAACTATTTAAGTTATCAGTTTTGATGTTCCTAATTATTTTTGTTAGGAGAAGCCTTAGTGGTATAAAATGAATAAAATTGTTCGAAACGATTTTTGGAAAAAATATGTAAAAATAGAAAATCGACTAGAATGGACTTACAAAATTTCTGAATGCAGCGCAGGATTTATCCTTTTCAGAAAGAACCGGGTCGCTGGTTCCCCATTGAATCTGAAGATCAGTATCATTCCAGGCAATACTTTTTTCAGATTCCTTATTATAAACGGCGGTACATTTATAGAAAAAGACTGTGTCGTCTTCCAATGTTAAGAATCCATGCGCAAACCCTTTAGGAATCCAGTACATTCGTTTGTTTCTTTCCGAAAGTTCGACGCCTTCCCATTTTCCATACGTCGGGGATTTCTTTCTGAGATCGACCGCTACGTCAAGCACAGCGCCTTTCATCACCCGCACCAATTTCCCTTGCGCAAACGGAGGAACCTGGAAATGTAATCCACGTAAAACACCTTTCGCCGATTTGGATTCATTATCCTGTAAAAAGGTGAAATCCAACCCCATGGTCAGGAATTTTTCTTTGTTGTAGGATTCAAAAAAATATCCCCGTTCATCCTGATAGATGTCTGGTTCAATAATAAGAAGGCCGTCAAGCCGGGTTTTGATGATTTTCATGAAGTCGTTTTTATAAATGAACACACACCCCGTATGCCTGGGTAACAGCTTCCATGATGGCTTCCGACATAGTAGGGTGCGGGTGAATAGTTTCGATAATCTCTTTGCCGGTAGTTTCAAGTTTTCTTGCTGCAACAACTTCTGCAATCATTTCTGTGACATTTTCCCCGATCATATGTGCTCCAAGCCATTCGCCATATCTTGCATCAAAAACCACCTTCACAAAACCTTCTCTGGCTCCCGCTGCCGTGGCTTTTCCGGAAGCTGTAAACGGGAACTTGCCAACCAGCACCTCGTAACCGGCTTCTTTTGCAGCAGCTTCCGTCATTCCAACTGATGCGATTTCCGGGTGTGTATAAGTGCAACCAGGAATATTGCCGTAATCCATCGGTTCCACATCTTTTCCAGCGATCTTTTCCACACAGATGATGCCTTCATGTGAAGCAACATGCGCAAGGGCAGGGCCTTTGACGATATCACCAATCGCATAATAACCAGATATATTGGTCCTATAAAAATCATCGACTATAATTTTACTCTTTTCCGTTTTGACACCCACTTCTTCAAGTCCGATCCCTTCAATATTTGTGGCAACTCCGACTGCAGATAAAACAATATCGGCCTCCAGAATTTCCTCTCCTTTTTTTGTCTTTACAACAACTATACAAGCCTTTCCTGATGCATCGACTGATTCCACAGAGACTCCTGTCATGACTTTCATCCCCGACTTTTTAAAGGAACGTTCAAGCATTTTTGAAACTTCTTCGTCTTCAATTGGGACAATATTCGGGAGGGCTTCAATAAGCGTTACTTTCGTGCCGATTGCCTGGTAGAAATAAGCAAATTCAGAACCAATGGCACCGGAACCAATTACTATCATTGATTTCGGCTGTTCTGAAAGCGTCATTGCTTCACGGTAACCAATGATCTTCTTCCCATCTTGTTTGATACCTGGAAGTTCCTTTGAGCGGGCGCCTGTGGCAAGGATGATATGATTTGCTGTATAAGCAGTAACTTTCCCATCTCCGTCGGTAACTTCTACAGTTTTTCCAGGTTTGATTTTTCCTTTTCCAGAGATGGTATCCACCTGATTTTTCTGAAAAAGGAACTGTATTCCCTTGCTCATGGCATTTGCCACTTCACGACTTCGTTTGATCATTGCGGGGAAATCAGCTTTTGCTTCACCGGCTATTATTCCATAATCGGAAGCATGAAGAATAGTTTGCAAGGCAGATGCACTTTTCAATAATGCTTTCGTTGGGATGCAACCCCAGTTAAGGCAAATTCCGCCCAGTTCGGCATACTCCACAACCCCCACTTTAAAGCCAAGTTGCGAAGCACGAATGGCAGCAACATAACCTCCTGGTCCGCTACCAATGACAATGATATCGTAGTTCATTTTTAAAATTTTTGAATCTGCGAAATTACTAAATAATACTAATCATAACATTAAAACTCCTTGTCGTGGTTGCAGGTTGTTTTAATAAATCCTATATTTGCTCAACTATCTCAGGGTTTGGCAAACAACTATTCATCATACATAATAATAAGCAATTTTCACGTCATCTAAATATTATTCAAATGGGGAAAAATCGTTATACCGATGCTGCTAAAAGAGCTGCAATATGGCACCATGAATACCTGAAGAAAATGAGATCGTGCCGGTTTGACACCATCGCTGTTCATGGGATTTATTCGATGCAGGAAGCACTTGATTTTAATCAGGGTTCGATCATTGAACCGATTTATATGTCGACATCTCAGGCTTACCGGGATTCCGATGAAATGGAAGCCGCGCTGGGCTACGAAATTCCGACATGGTGTTATTCCAGAATTGCCAACCCAAGTGTTTATTATTTAGAAGGAGTTCTTGCATTGCTTGAAGGTTATGGTTCGGAGGTTGAGACATCCTGTGTCGCTACTTCTTCAGGAATGTCAGCAATTCAAAGCGCAGTGGATCCTTTCCTGGTTACCCTTCAAGGCCAAACCAACAAACCCATGAATTTTGTGGCAACCGCCCAGGTTTATGGCGGAACTTTTCAACAGTTTGCCATTCGTAAGCAGCAGGAACGGAACATCGGGTGGAGAAAAGTGATCCATTCTTCTGATATGAAGGAATGGGAAAATCTTATTGACGAAAACACACGCTTCCTCTATGGCGAGTTGCCAAGTAATCCATGCCAGGGGTTTTTCGATATCCGGGCATTGGCAGACCTTGCACATAAATACAACCTTCCGCTAATTGTGGATTCCACGGTAGCAACGCCTGCTTTGTTGAGGCCTTTGGCATATGGAGCAGATATTGTGGTACAGTCTGTTACGAAATCTATGTCATCAAGTGGGTTTGGGATCTGTGGTGCCGTTATTTCAAAGAAGAACATCACCAGCTCGATAGAAAATGAAGAGATGAAATCTGATTTTGCCGGCTACCTGAAATTATTGCCGAATCGCGATAATGGTCCAAACATTTCTCCCATGAATTCAATTCTGGCATTAAATGATATCCGGACTTTGCGAACGAAAATGGATCTTTTCAGCCGGAGTACATTGAAGGTTGCGCGTTTCCTTGAACAACACAAACATGTTGAAAAAGTGGAGTACCTCGGACTGGAATCACATCCCCTCCATTCGCTTGCAAGCAGCTACCTTTACCTTGCAGATTCTGAGTTCGATGAACTTTATCCTGGGAAAGTCAATCGCTACGGGCATTTAATGTCATTTTTGATCAATGGAGATGCTTTGAAAACCAGGAAAGTTTTCGATGCCATGACGATGATTTGGCGTGCCACTGACCTTGGAAGAATAAAATCTGTTGCCACCATTCCAGCCATTTCCACGCACTCCCAGCAGGGAGAGGAAGGAAGAAAGCAAGCCGGGATCCCTTCTAACCTTATCCGCCTGTGCGTGGGAGGTGAACATCCTGATGATATTATCAAAGATCTTGATTCAGCATTGTCTGTGCTTGATGGCAAGAAAATCAATGTTTCATATCCTGAGTATTCTGCTGGCGGAGCTTCTTCAGCACGTATTAATGACTAACGAATTGGCCAAATGTCTTCACCCATTTTATTTTATTCAACAAACCTTTCGTCCGAACTTGTTGCGTTTTCAGAGGCATTGCTGAAAGGCCAGGCTCCGGATAAAGGTTTGTACCTGCCGGAGCAAATGCCGCAAATTGATCTTACCGAATTAGCAGCTTTTAAGGAACTTCCTTATCATGAAATAGCTTATCGCGTAACCAGGAAATTCCTGAAAGGTCAGATTGATGATGAAAACCTCTTAAGAATCGTCAAGGAAGCATATAATTATCCGGTTCCCCTCGAGCATGTATATGACCGGAATTACGTTCTTCGCCTTGACCAGGGTCCGACCGCTTCATTCAAAGATTTTGCAGCAAGGATGATGAGCCGCCTGATGCAGTTCTATCTTGCAAAAGAAAAAAGAAGTCTGCTGATCTTAACTGCCACTTCAGGTGATACGGGAAGTGCAGTAGCAAATGCTTTCTATGGTCTTGACAATGTGAAGGTCGTGATTCTTTTCCCGAAAACCGAGGTTACAGACCGTCAGCGGAAACAGATGACAACGCTGGGAAAGAATGTACATGTACTGGCACTGGATGCCAAGTTTGATGACTGCCAGGCATTGGTAAAAAAGGCATTCTCTGATCATAACCTGGATTATCTTTCACTTTCTTCAGCAAATTCAATCAATATCGGAAGACTGATCCCGCAAACCATTTATTATTTTTACGCTTATGCCCGTTTGTGTAAGGAGCCAGGTGAAGAAATTATTTTCTCTGTGCCATCTGGGAATTTTGGTGACATGATGGGAGGGATTTTCGCAATGAAAATGGGGCTTCCTGTCAAAAAGTTTGTGATTGCCACCAATGAGAATGATGAATTCCCGAAGTTCCTGTATTCAGGAATATATAATAAGATTGAACCTTCTCTTAATTGTATCTCAAGTGCCATGAATGTCGGGCATCCCAGTAACCTGGCCCGCCTGATTGCTTTGTATGGCGGGTTGATGGACGAAACCGGGACCATTCATCAACCGGCTGATATGGAAAAGATGAGGAAAGAGATCTATTCGTTCAGTATAAATGATGAGAAGACCAGGCAGACGATTGCAAACGCTTATCAACAGTTCAACTTGCTTCTTGAGCCTCATGGGGCAGTGGGATGGGCCGGATTGATACAATATTTTACAGACCATCCGGAAGATGCTGCTGGTGACAGATTAGCTGTTTCATTGGAAACTGCTCATCCGGCAAAATTCCCGCAGGAAATTATGAAGATACTTTCTATTGATCCTGCCTTGCCACCCGCTCTCGAGGGGCTCGAAGAGAAGGCAGAGGTTTGCCTGAATATTTCCAATGAATACAGTGATTTCAAGGCATATCTTCAAAAGACATTCGAATAGAAATCAGATCCTTGGCTATTTACTTTTGATAATTGCAAATTGAATCTACATGTTCTTCAGTTTATCAGGATTTGAACAAATAAATTAAGAGACTGTTTAAAAATTTCATTACGACAACTTCAATTCTTAATAAAATTATCTTCCTTTACTGTACTTTCTTTTGCTTCCACCAAAAGAAAGTACCAAAGAAAAGTCACCGCTGTTTGAAATTCACTAAAAATCTTCGTCATTCGCTAAACTGCGGAAACTCGTCGCTGCACTCCTCAAACAGTCCG
>CAIWTA010000096.1 GCA_903915465.1 uncultured Bacteroidales bacterium
AACAAAACTTGTCAGTCAATGCAACCAGAATGGTGAGACAAAGATTGAGCATGTTTCTTCAACAAATAATATTTCCGAAAATTCTTTGAAAAGTACAACAACCACAGTTGTCATGATTTACAACTATGGCGAACAATTACTATATACAGGCATTTCAGGATTCTTCAGTACAATAGTTCCAGATATTCCCATTATGAATAAAACAATAACATTCTTTTTTACTGCGTGTACTGACGCAGATAATAACAACTATCCGATAGT
The DNA here is from genome assembly GCA_903915465.1 of uncultured Bacteroidales bacterium. GTDB lineage: Bacteria > Bacteroidota > Bacteroidia > Bacteroidales > FEN-979 > FEN-979. Next base: position 262 of record CAIWTA010000096.1, read on the forward strand.
TCAGATAGGTTCCCAGACATGGATGGCAGAAAACCTTAACGTTGGTACAAAAATTCCGGGCAGCTCGAACCAAACAAACAACAGCATAATTGAAAAGTATTGCTACAATGATGATGATGCCAATTGTGATGTATATGGCGGATTGTATCAATGGGATGAAGCCATGCAGTACTCAGCCATGTTTGGTGCATAGGGAATATGCCCAACAAGCTGGCATTTACCTACAGATGCCGAATGGACAACCCTGACAACCTTTTTGTATGGTGAAAGCGTAGCAGGTGGAGCGATGAAAGAAACAGGCACGACACATTGGTTTCCACCGAATACTGGAGCTACGAACCGTAGTGGCTTTACTGCTCTTCCGGGCGGTGCCAGCTACGGCAATGGCAATTTCTTCAATATTACTGACTACGCCAACTTCTGGTCGTCGTCGCAGTACGATGCTACGTACGCGTGGTACCGGGAACTTTCCTCCAATTACGAGCACGTGAACCGTTACTACTACGGCAAGGCAACCGGTTTTTCGATCCGGTGTGTTCAGGATTGATAATTTTATCATTTATAGGGCGGGCATGTGCGGGGGTGGGATTTTTTTGCGAAGGAATTTACCATTTTCAAACAAATCTAATCAAACCATAATGTTTGATCCATCTCCTATTTGACCTTTTAAAATGAGTAATAATCAACAATGACGTATTAAAACTTCCACAATTTTTATTTTGAGGAAAGTTTGATTTCTGTGAGTATTGGTGAGGGTTTTAGGATGTTCCAAGAAATAAAGCATAGGTTTTCTATTTGATAAAAAACCAGTCCAGATTGCTTCTATTTTTAATTCTGTCTCGTTGGCATTGTAAAAGAAAAAATAGATCCTTTCCCTTCTTCACTTTCAATCCATATTTTTCCATCATGCTTTTCTACAAATTCCTTACAAAGAATCAACCCTAATCCAGTACTGGATTCACCTGCTGTACCTTTTCGATTTGTGTTATTGTCAAATTTGAAAAGATTCGCCAGTATTTCCTGTTTCATCCCGATGCCTTTGTCCTTAATGGAAATCTCAACTGAAGTATCAGAAATTGGTTTTGCTGAGATGTTGATTTTCCCACCTTTGGGATTGAACTTAACCGCATTGAAACATAAATTACGTATAATACATCCCAACATATTTTCATCAGCAAAGACCTCCAAATCTTCGGGGATGTTATATGTGATTTCAATTTCTTTTTTATTGGCTGCTTCCTGAATTAAAGCCGTATTCTTAGAAATAGTTGCCATTAATTTTAAATATGTTGGGATGAAAATGGTTTCTCCCTTTTGAGACATTGCCCATGATAAAAGGTTTTCGAGTAAATCGGAAAGACTGATGGCAGATGTTTTCATCATCATTGCAATATTTTTAATCTTTTCTGCTTCCATCGAATTTGTGTCATCTGCTATCATTTTAGTAAAACCAAGAAATGTGTTGAAGGGACTTCTCAGATCGTGGGCGATGATAGAAAAAAACTTATCTTTTTCAGCATTCAGTTTTACAAGTTGTTCGTTTTTAAGTTTTAATTCTTCTTCTGCCCGCTTACGTTCGGCTATGTCGCGGAAAATGCCAAAAGTCCCTATGAAATTCTTATCATCAAACCGAGGAGTTGCGGTAACAAGAATATCTTTTTTACTTCTGTCTTTTAAAATTATTTCAATTTCATAAACACTGCTCTCCCCCTGACTTCGTTTCAGCGTTTCAGTTTTTATTATTTCAATCGTTTCAAGGCTAAGAAAATCATTCAGACATAATCCCAACAATTCTCCTTTGTTTACTCCAAATATTTTTTCAGCAGATGGATTGGCATATGTAAATTTTTCTTTCTCATCTAAGAAACCAATACCCTCACCGATGTTTTCAGTCAAAGAGCGGTACTTTTCTTCACTTTTTGTCAATTCATTCTCAGAATTAAGGATACGCGCACCGATAATCGTTGAAATTCTGACTATCACGAAAACAGTAATAATTACAACGATCAACAGAATTAAAGCAGCTGACAGGACGTGGTTTTGAAAACGGATTGAAACATTTGATATCAAAAAGCCTTGAATTAGTACAATGAAAATTACAATTGGTAAAAACCAGTTTAATAATTGACTTGTAATTGCATTTATTTTTATCAGATTGAATGTCCAAAACTTTACTTCGTATACACGTAACAAAGTAATGCCGAATAACAAAAAACAAATAGTAGTCGGCAATGAAACTGGAAAAATCTGACCACCGCCATATAACAGGGGCGCTTTATATAAATATCCGATTAATAAAATTGAAGATACAAGACACACCAGTGTTGAAACCGCACTACCAATATACTTAATTACGGTAGAGTCGTTTTGTCTGATCCCAAAAATTCCTATGCAGGTGAAAACAAATAACAAGGAGGATAGCTGGGACATATGACCTTTATGTAAAGGACCTAGCAATTCGGGATTTCCAAGAACAACGTTTTCGATATCCCATGAGAATTTGAAAAAGTGTTCAAGAAAGATTTCAACACAAATCAATACGACCGTGAATATCAGATGAATCGAGTAGGTTTGAACAAATCGCAATTTTTCGGTATAAACAGTTGAAAGGAAGACGAAACACAAAGTAATAAACATTATTGCAGTCGAGGGTGCTATAGGAATGTATGCATAAGAAAATGATTTTAAAATTGTAATATCAAAAATCCATCCGATTAAACTTATTCCTGCAAAAAAAAGAACGGGAAATAGAAGTAATTCTTTCCTTTCTAAAATTTGAAGAAACAGCGTCTTTTTTGCTTCCATCTAATTAATTTTGAGGTTAAAATTCTTTATAATTAATTCCTTTAGGAGATAACCTGACTTCTGGGCAAACATATCTGCCAATACAGGAGACGGTTGAAACAGATATCCGAATTACAGCACTGAGAATTTTATCAGGGCCGACTGGTTCCAAAGTTATGGTTATTCGGTTAGATGTGTTATGCATTGATATGATATTTCCAACAAACTCAACCAACTCCAAAAGTTTGATCCAGCCCTCTTTCGTCATTCAAAAAATCATCAATAATCCCAAATAACCTATTAGACCTTCCACAATTCTTCCACAGAATAAATGGCGAAGCGTTAGATGCGAAATGGTGAAATGTAAACTGTTAGTCAGGCTAACTTGATCTTTCCGTTGCATACTTTTCGCAAAAATTCCTTTTGCTCTTCAAGTGTCACGGTAGATAATCTTTCTGCCAATTTTTCCTTTATTTGACGAAAGAATTTAACGGTATCAAATGTTTTTTCAGTCTTTGTTTTTATGGTCAATAAATTCTAAAGGTGAGCGAATATCAATCACAGGATAACCCAACCTTAAATTAATTGAGTTGAATAATTTTATCGTATCAAAGTTGACAATATGTTTAAAATTCCAACCTACAAGGACATCCAGTCGGTTGACTGTAGCCAAAGCGATATGATAAGCATCGTTATAACTTGATTTGCCCAGAATCTTTTTATCAATATATAGTTGTGCCAAAAATTTTGATTCCTCATCAAGCTCGACGTAACGATAACATTTTTCTGGAATTTTATTTTTCAATTCCATGACATGAACCGGAGCCAATGATAATTCAATTTCGCTTATTTCTTGGAATTGATGATGAAGTCTTCGTTAAAAATTCGGTCAAAGAATTTTTTGGTATCATCGCTGAATTCTTCATCAAAATATCCACCAACAACAGATGTATCAATATAAACTCTCGGTTTCATCTGGTATTCTTTATACAAAGGTAGGTAATCGATCACGAATCCTTCTGCTAAAGAATGGTAAATTTTTAAATATACTCTTTGTAGTTAAAATAATTCATCTGCGATACAATTTAAACTTTTTATATTTGTTATGACTTAACGATCAATAACCTCATTAATAACCTATCCTTCCCAAAACCCAACCTTATGAGAAAAAATGGATTTCTATTACTGTTGTGTATGGCTGTACTTGGTGCTTGTACAACCAATAAATACAAGGTAACCGAGAGCAAAGACAAGAATGGCTATTCCTTCCAGTCGGTTACCGGTGACCCTTCCGGATTACGTGTTTATACCCTGAAGAACGGGTTGAAAGTTTATCTGGCAGTGAATAAAGATGAACCACGGATCATGACCATGATCGCTGTTCGTGCGGGTTCGAACAATGACCCCGAAGCCACCACAGGCTTGGCACACTATTTTGAACATCTCATGTTCAAAGGAACAGCTTCCTTCGGTACAAACAACTGGGGAAAAGAAAAACCCCTGCTCGATTCCATTTCGGCTCTCTTTGAATTTTACAGAACACAAAAAGACAGTCTGAAAAGGCTGAATACCTATAAGCGCATCGATAAATTCTCCATTGAAGCAGCTCAGTATGCCATCCCGAGTGAATACGATAAGATGCTTGCAGAAATTGGTGCAGATGGAACAAATGCCTTTACCTCCAATGAGATGACTGCTTACACCAACGACATACCGGCGAATGAGCTCAAGCGGTGGCTGACTCTTGAGAAGAACCGTTTCGGAGATGTTGCTCTCCGGCTTTTTCATACCGAACTTGAGACGGTTTACGAAGAATTCAATATGTACCAGGATCGTGATCAGATGCGGGCCTATGAACAATTCGGAAGGGCTTTGTTTCCGAAAAACCCGCTTGGAAGGGATGTGATCGGCTTACCTGAACATCTGAAAAATCCCTCACAGGTTAATATCCTGAAATTTAAAGAGACCTGGTATGTACCCAATAACATGGCCATTTGCCTCAGCGGCGACATTGACATGGAAAAAACCATTCAGGCAGTTGATGAAACCTTTGGCCAGCTGCCATCCAAACCTGTTCCGGAAGTCCCTGTTGTAAAGGAAGATCCGGTTTCACATCCCGTCGAAAAAGAAATTTCAGGGCCGGATGCAGAATTTATGCTGATGGGATACAGGACAGATGGTGATTCGAGTCCGGATAAAAAATATGTTTACCTGCTGTCGAGGATCCTTTCCAATGGCCAGGCCGGCCTTTTTGATATCGATCTGATCCAGAATCAAAAGATCCTTGATGCCGGCGCTTCTGCTGATTTCAATTCTCAATATGGCAACATTACCATCAATGTTACCCCCAGAGAAAAGCAGACAGTCAGGGAAGCAAAGGATCTTGTGCTTGCTGAAATTGATAAACTGAAAAAAGGTGATTTCCCGGATTGGATGATAGAAGCTGTTGCAAATAAATACCGGCTTAATTTACAAAGGCAATTCCAGAGCAGGTATGAAACCTATACATTTTTAACTGCATTTGTTTATAAACAAAGCTGGGACAAGGTGCTTTCGTTTGGTGATGAATTAGAGAAAGTCAGCAAGAAAGAGCTTGTTGATTATGCCAATAAACTGTTCCAGAACAACTATGTCGTTCTTTACAAGACAAAAGGAGAAGCGAAAGGATTGGTGAAAGTCCCCAAACCGCCTCTTACTGCTGTTAAAATAAACAGGAATGAGGAGAGTAAGTTCTTCACAGAATGGAAAAAGATTCCAGCCGATTCCATTGCCCCGGTTTTTATAGATTTTAACAAAGCCATCAACCAGAAACAGTTGAAGGAGGGCATCATGCTGAACAGCGTTCAGACCAGCGGGAATGAGTTGTTCACCCTTTATTATGTGATCGATGACGGGAAGGACAATGAACGGCGGGCTCCGCTGGCAGTCAATTTTCTTCCGTATGTCGGAACATTAAAACACACCGCCACGGAACTAAAACAGGAGTTGTTCAGGTATGGCTTGCGAACGTATGTTTACAGCGGTAATAAACGCTCTTATGTTTATATATCCGGTTTGAACCGGAATATGGAAAAGGGAATTCAGTTGCTTGATGAGATTTTCAGTTCTTCTCTCCCCGATACTGCTGCCTATAAAAAATATGCCGAACGCATGATTAAGGAGCGCGATGATGCCAAACTGAACCAGGACAACATTCTTTTTACGGGTCTGCAGAACTACGCGCAGTATGGCATGAAATCATCTGATAACGATGTGCTTTCGAATGAGGAGATCAGGAAGCAGGATCCCTCGCAACTGGTTGGGCTTGTGAAATCGATGCTGACTTACCCGCACAGGATATTTTACTGCGGCCCTTCCACACCTGAACAACTGGAATCCATGATCCGGAAAAATCATCCGGTACCTGAAAAAATCGGGAAGATCCCGCCGGCAACTGTATATCCGCAACTGGATATGATAAAAAGCCAGGTTTTGGTAGCAAATTATGACATGTCGCAGGTCAACTTTCTGATGGTGTCAAAGGGAGTTCCTTATTCCCCCGAACTAAAGGTGAAGTCTTCCCTGTTCAATCAGTATTATGGCGGTTCGATGGCTTCGATCGTATTCCAGGAGGTGAGAGAATCACAGGGAATGGCGTATTCAGCTTACGCATGGTATGACACTCCGAGCCGGCCTGAAAACTCCTTTTACCTGATGGGATATGTCGGTACGCAGGCGGATAAAATGAAAGCTGCCATGTCGACCATGAACCGCATCCTGAATAATATTACCGAAAGCGATCATTATCTGAATGTATCGAAGAAGGCCATATTGAACAAGATTGCTTCGGAGAGACTCTATCGCGAGAATATTTTTTTCAGGTATCTCAATAACCAGGATCTGGGAATAAATCATGACGACAGGAAAGATGTATTTGACTTTGTGAAAAGATCAACCATGAAAGACCTCGAAGATTTTTTCAACACTTATGTCAAAGACAAGAAGTACACCTATTGTTTGGTTGGTAACCTGAAGGATCTGGATATGAAAGCGCTCAGGGAACTCGGGGAAGTGAAAGAAATACCGTTGAAGGAGTTGTTCGGATACTAATTCCCAGCTGACTGTCCCTTTGAAATAGAAAAAAAGGGTGTCAACTTAAATGCCGAGTACAAAGAAGATTATTTCTATTTTTGCTATTATAACTGTTTCAAGGATAAAATACTCCAAAAATGCAAGTACTGGAGCATGGCAGATTTTATATTCTGTCAATCTCATTTTTGGTTATCTGTTTTTCTTTGCTCCCGAAAAATGCCGGAGCGACAACAGCCGACCCTGCCCCGATTGAATTCATCCAACCAGATGGAACATCTCTTAGCATTTTGTTAAAAGGTGATGAATTTATTCATTGGGCAACTACTCTTGACGGATATACCATTCTTTCAAACACACAAGGATTTTATGAGTATGCATCCATTGACACGGCTGGGAATCTTCGGTTTTCCGGATCCTGAAATAACTTGACTCTTCTTATCGATTAAACACTTTTTTGTGTAAACCTATTTTAGGACAAGACAACATACTTCACAAAACCGAACTGGCATGAATAAAATTACTGATCTTGATGATTTAAACATTTTGGACTTCCCTGTACAAAACAGGCAAGGAACCCTATATACATGCGGTGCCGACTGTGTTCAAAAAGTCATGGAATACTATGGCGAAGATTACCGCGAAATGGATTTGGCACGTATTCTTAAATCTGATCCACAGCAAGGGACATATGTCAAAAACATTGTAGCGTTCTTCCACCAACATGGATTAAAAGCCGTTGTAAAACAAAACATGACTATCCCTAAACTCATCTATAAGATTAACCGGAACATTCCGGTGATAATTATGCTTCAGGCATGGGGCAATAGAGAAAGTTTCGAAAGAAACTACCGTAATGACTGGGATCAGGGTCATTTTGTTGTGGTGATCGGATACACAAGCGATTCAATCTTGATAGCTGACCCTGCTTTATATAGCACTGGTTATATTCCAAAGCAGGAGCTCAAAGGTCGCTGGCACGATACCGATGAAGGTGATACTAAGACTTATCAACTCGGTATATCTGTTTATGGGAAAAAACCCAAATTTGATAAAGATAAATTGGAGCGGGTGAAGTAATCCATTTTTATTCAAAAATTTTCCTGTTTTTCTGGCAACAGACACACGATCTCCCTGTTTCCGGCATCAACCCCTCGCTTGAATAGAGATCAAACTTCCTGGCCTGGATTTATTCTAAATAAGTCAATCCATAAACATATTTATCAGGATATTATATCCTTTCCATAATTTTGGTATTGAATCTTTCTCACAATGTTCCATCTCAAAATCAATATTGACAGTATCACTCCTCACTTCCGGAGGGTACATTGAACTGTTGGAATGGTTGGATGATGATTATGATCCTTAGTTGATTGATTTGAAGAATGTTAATATGGGGTTAGAAGGATTGGCAAAGTATATCAGGGAATTTGATAAAGAGAATGGGTTGATATTTAAAAGTGATATTGAATCTATTAAGCATTGGAATAATGGCAGTTACCATAGAACAATCTGCAATTATTAATTCAACAGGTGATATTAAAATCAATGCTGTCGCTGGTTCGGGTAAGACCACGACCACCACTGAATATGCAAGAGCAAACCCAAGGATAGTAAAATACTTGTAAGAAATCAGGATTCTAAAACAAGTGAAATAGCAGAACTTCCTAACCTGCAAGTTAATGAGTAAAAGCATACTGAAATGTTATACATCTATAATTACAAGTTAAAATGAAGAAAATTCTCATTTGGTTATTATTTCTATTAATTGCCTTTAATTCTTTTGCTCAGGCAAAAGTCGCCCATCTCGAACTCCCGAAAGCTAAGCCTTCCGATCAGATAACAACACACACTGGCTATACTCTTTCTTACAATTCAAATTACCATATTGCCAACTGGGTTGCTTATGAGTTGACCGAAAAAGAAACCACTCCGGTTGTTAAAAGAAACAATCACTTTATTCCCGATCCGCTTCTCAGTTCAGGATCAGCATCAAATTCTGACTATAAAGGATCAGGCTATGACAAGGGGCATCTGGCACCATCAGCCGATATGTGCTATTCCTATCAGACGATGGCGGAATCCTTCTATCTCTCAAATATAACGCCACAAACTCCCAGTTTCAACCGTGGAATATGGGCAAAACTGGAAAAACAAGTTCGTCAATGGGCAATCGACGATAAGGCTGTATACGTAGTTACAGGGACGGTTCTGACAAAAGGGCTGCCGACCATCGGCTATGACAGGATTGCCGTCCCTGCGTATTTCTACAAGGTAATCCTGGACTATACCGAG
>CAIWTA010000097.1 GCA_903915465.1 uncultured Bacteroidales bacterium
ATAACCCGCCTCATGAAATTCACGTTTAGAAAATCGAGGAGTGAGCGTTAAAAACTGCGGACTGTCTGAGGAGCGGAGCGACGAGTTTCCGCAGTTTAGTGATCGACGAAGATTTTTAGTGAATTTCGTGCAGCGGTGACTTTTCTTTGGTACTTTCTTTTGGTGGTTGCAAAAGAAAGTACAATTGACAAAAAAATAGTTATAATTCTTGATGTTCCTATAGGTGGGCTACTCAGTGGCAAAAATAGACTTTTGAGACAGCCTCCGTCTTTTGGCAGGAAAAAAAAACAGGTTTTATTTCTTTAAAATCAGGTAGGCTTTTGCGCAGGCGATTGCATCATGCATTGCATCGTGGTGGTGGAGCAGTTCAATCTCCAGCGATTCGCACATTTTTTTCAGGTTCATTCGTGAAAGCTTATATGTACATTCTGTCCTGAATTCGGGGAATGGTAACCCATAATACATCAGCGTAGCCCGAAGCACGCCGGTGTCGAAAGGTGCGTTATGCGCAACGACCAGCTGGTTTTCGATGAATGTCCTCATTACCGGCCATATTTCAGGAAAGGAAGGTTCATGCTGTGTCATAACGGGTGTAATCCCATGAACCCTGACATTACTGTAATGGTATTTATTATCGGGTGGACGGATCAGCTGGGAGAAGGTCTGAAAAATTTCACCATCAACCACACGGACCATTCCAACTTGGCAGATGCTCGATCTTTGTGCTGTTGCCGTTTCGAAATCGATGGCTGTAAAAGTATAGGAACCCATCGCCGGACTACATATAGAACAGCAGGAATAGTGCAGGAAGGATGATCCCTATAGCAGTCAACCAGGCACCTCGACCAATAATCCCGTTTTTTCCACGGAGAATGAATAAACCGGTCGTTGCAAGAACGATTAACCCAACAGCGTAAATATCAGAGAACCAAGTGTAAAACCGTTTAATATTGTTATAATGCAGAAGGTTGAACTCTTTGATGACATAGCGGGTGGTCTTTTGTTCGATTTGTGCAGTCCTGTTGCTAAGATCAACATAGATAGACCCATTTGTGAGAAAAATCTGAACATAGCCGTCTCCTGAGATAAAACTTTTATAATGTTTTTTTTCACCCGTCTGGTCAAGGATTGAGAAAACATATGCCTGATCGGCCTTCCCATTCTCAGGAGGGGTGACTTTAAACTCTTTGTATGATTTGCTGTAATCGGGATGAAGAAAATCTCCGGATTTAAAGTGGTTGAGAACAATCCCTGAAATCGCATAGATAATGGTCATACCAAAGCAGAGGTAGCCAATATCGCGATGGAGGGCATTATTCCATCGACGGAGTTTTTTAACCTGCATGTTATTTTATCTCTACAAATTTACCGGCCTCGATTGAGAAGTTGGAAAGATGATCTTTTCCGCTATTCTTTAAGTCCTTGCGAAGAGCCTCAATCTGTTGGAGTTTGTCGTTTGCATCTTGATCTTCATGTCCTTTGGCACCAGTATGAACACCAGCATTATGATTCGCCTCAGGCTTCTTTACTTCATTTTCCCACTCATTCAGATATTTTGCATCGATTCGTTCCTCTTTCAGGATTCCGGTTACGCGAACACGACTTCCGATAAGCTTCTCATCAAATTTCGTAATGGACGGACCAGCAGTGACTTCAACACTGACACTGTCATTTCCATCAACGAGGAACATTCTTTTACCACCATGCTTGCAAGTATGAAGAACAGTTCCTTCAATAAGCACTGGTTTCTCAATAAGTGAGTCGGCTTGACTCAGGAATGATAATACCGTGACCTTTACCGTATCAGTATTTGTTTTCTTTGCCTTGTCCTGGTTCCCGGTGCTGCAGGCAGATGCAATCAGCACCAAAAGAATAAAGCCGTAAATAGTTTTCTTAGCCATTTTGTAATTTTTTATGCTGCAAAGATCAGGATTTTTACGCACATTGCAAAATGCCAGGCAGAATTGGTGTTCCTCTGGTTTTTAATAGAATCAGAACATGCATCATTTTAGCTATCTTTATGAAGAGATTCGTCATTTGTAATAAAAAGAAATGGGATATAAAACTATTCAACTTAAGCTGGCGCCCGGTTATTTTGACACTGACCTGAAACAAAGAATTGAAAAGGAACTCAGGATAAAAGAGTTTTCATTCCAGATAGAATCGAAAAGTCTGGATGCCAGAAAAAAAAGTAGCATCCACTGGTTGCTTCGTATTTCCGTCCTTTCTCCCGAAATTCCCGGTGCAGAAAAGGAATCTTCGAAAACCCTTGCAATTCCTTATAAATCAAGAAGCAAAAGGGTGGCCATCACTGGTAGCGGGCCGGCGGGATTTTTTGCAGCTTTCGTTTTGCAAAAAGCAGGATTTCAAACACTTTTGGTTGAACGCGGGGCAGAAGTAAATAAACGTGAAAAGGGAATAATCCAATTTGAGCGGTCTGGTGTATTCAATCCTGTTGCAAATTATTCATTCGGAGAAGGAGGTGCTGGTACATTTTCGGACGGCAAGCTTACATCGCGGTCAAAACATATCTCATTGGAAAAAGAATTCATCCTTTCCTCCTATGTGGAAGCCGGAGCTCCCGCTGAGATAAAGTATATGGCTTATCCACATCTGGGAAGTGACAATCTTAAGACCATTGTGAAAAACCTTCGTCAGCAATACCAGGAACTTGGTGGAGAAATCATTTTTGAAACTACACTTACTGATCTGATTATTGAAAGCGGGAATGTTGTTGAAGCTATTTTGGGTCAATCCCAAGTCAGTGCTGAATATTTCGTCATTGCAACCGGCCATTCTGCTTACGAAACTTACAGGATGCTGATGAAACTGGGTGTTCCGTTTCGTACGAAAAACTTTGCCATTGGAACCAGGGCAGAGCACAGGCAGGAGGAGATTAATCGCGCTCAATGGGGTGTTGATGAATTGCCAGGTGTGAAAGCTGCCGAATACCGGTTAACCTCGATGGCAGACGGAAAACATCCTGTATATTCTTTTTGTATGTGCCCGGGAGGCATGGTTGTGCCGGCAGCGACCTACAAGCATATCAATATTGTCAATGGGATGAGCAATTATAGAAGGGACGGACGGTTTGCCAATGCTGGTTGTGTTGCAGGAGTTCATCCTGATCAACTGGCAGGCCGGAAAATCACTCCGCTGGAAGCATTGGAATTGCTTGAAAACCTGGAAAATTCTTTCTTTGCCATTGCTGGTGGTTATCAGGCGCCTTTTTGCACGATCAAGGATTTTCTCGCGGGAAAGATGCCAGAGAAAATTCCGGAAACCAGCTATCCGCTTGGATTAATTCCAGCACCACTCTGGGAGATGCTTCAGCCTGCTATCACAAATGCTTTAAGGGAAGGTATCCCGGATTTTATGCATAAAATGAAAGGCTATGAAAATGGGATCTTCCTGGGTTTGGAAAGTAAGACTTCATCGCCAATCCAGGTTATCCGCGAAAAGAGTGGATTATGCAGTGGTTTTCAAAATCTGTTCATGGTAGGGGAAGGAAGCGGATATGCCGGTGGAATAATCTCCAGTGCAGCGGATGGAATCAAAACAGCTATGCAAATCATTGCCAAAGAAACTTAAAGCCGTGCCATACAAGAGGTGGCTGCAAGCCATCCCGTTGAAAAAGCAATCTGAAGATTAAAACCGCCGGTGTCAGCATCAAGATCAATAACTTCTCCTGCAAAATACAAATTTTTAACAAGCTTAGATTCCATAGTTTTTGCATCTATTTCATCGGTAATAACACCTCCTGCAGTAATTATGGCCTCTTTGAACGGACGGTAACCGGTCACGGTAAAACGGAGATCCTTCATCAGAAGCTGGATACTTTTCCTTTCCTTTCCTGTCATCTGGTGTGCTTCCTTGTTGCCGTCGATTCTGAGTTCTTCGAGAAATAAAGGGATCAGAGAAGCAGGCAACCACATCCTGAAAATATTGTCAATCTTGCGTTTTCCATTTTCATCCAGATCCCGGATCAGCCGGTTATCCAATTTTACTTCATCCAAAGCCGGCTTCAGGTCAACAGAGATTTCCACTTTGTTTTTCTTGAGCAATTCTTCGACAACAAACCGACTTAAGGTCAGAATGATAGGCCCGGTAAGGCCAAAGTGGGTGAAAAGCATTTCTCCGAATTCATCTTTAAATTTTTTTCCATTGACCCACACAGCGGCTCTGACATTTTTCAAAGACAAACCTTGCAAACGTCGGGCTTTATTCCCTTCCGTTTCGAGGGGAACAAGAGCCGGTCGCGGAGTCTCAATGGTATGACCGGCTGCTGCAGCAAAACGGTATCCATCACCTTCCGAACCAGTGGCCGGATAAGACTTTCCTCCAGTGCATAAAATGACATTCTTCGCCAGGATTTCCCTGGTCAGGTTTTTTGTTCCAACGATCAACCCGGTCAATGCTCCGTCTTTGATTATCAACCGCTGAACGCGCTGCCCATATTCAATGGTTACATTATTTCTTTTTACCCATTTCACCAGGGCATTTACCACATCGGCAGATTTATTGGTGACAGGAAAAACGCGTCCTCCGCGTTCAGTAACAGTTTCCAATCCGTTTTTTTGAAGCAACTGTATCATATCCTGAGAAAAGAAAGCAGAAAAGGCATTTTTCAGAAATTTACCTTCTGGATAAATATGTTGAAAAAAATCACTTTGCGGAGCAACATTTGTGATGTTACATCGCCCTTTCCCGGTGATCAGCAGCTTTCTCCCGGCCCTTTCCATCTTTTCGAGCAAAAGGACGTTTCCGCCAAGTTCAGCAGCTCTCCCGGCAGCAATCAGGCCGGCAGCTCCCGCCCCCACAACGACCACGTCAAATGTCTTCACAGTTGAATAATATTCATCGTACAGTAAATGTTTTCTTTTCTTTTTTGCAGATAATCTGAACCAAATCACGGCCCGATTTGAGGGCTACCGGTAACCCGCCCCCGGGCTGTGACCAGTGACTTGAAAAATAAAAATTCTTTAATCCCGGTAATTCATAACCCACAGGGGAAGAAGCCATGATATTTTTTCCCGGCAGCCACCCCTGGGTACTCCCTTTCCAGTTGTTGGTATAACGCTGAAATGTCGCGGGAGTGACGATGTCGATCACCTCAATGTGTTTTTTGATGTCACTCATTTTTTCATCAAGGAGATTAATCATTTTATCTGCGAATTCGGTTTTTGTTTTTTTATATAATGCTAAATCGGAATTGCGCAGGTTGATCCAGTAATCACCGTTCTGCGTATAGAATTTCATGGAGACCACAGTTTTTCCTTCAGGTGCCAGTGTCGGGTCATAATTCATGATGTGTGTTTCCATTCGGGAATAGATCGTTCCGTCTGGAGAAATTAATTCTGATTCAAGTGGAAACCTGAAAAATTGGGGATGCGTCCTGAAGCTTCTTGAAATACCAAGCGAAACCATAAATCCTGAATAATATACCTGTAGTTTTTCAAGATTCTTGAGTTTCAGTATAGTTTTATCAACAAATTTGCCTTCGAGTGCTTCAAAAATTGTGTAATGCCAATCCGCTGCCGATATGGTGATATCTGAAAGGACTAATTCTCCCTCATTTGTAAGAATACCTTTTGCCACACCTTTTTCAGTGATGATCTTTTTTACACCTTTTGAATACCTTATTTTTCCTCCCAGCGCAAGATATTTGTCCTCAATTTTTTTTGCAAAAAGATAGGATCCGCCAATCGGGTAACCGGCGGCATTCTTATCATTAAACGCAAGCGGAAGTGTCAATACCAGCAACGGAACTTTATCTCCGTCAAACATCAATTGGAAAGCTTCTTTCAGGAAAGGATTGGTCAGTTTTTCAGCAAACGAAAAGTTGGTCACATTCTTCCATTTCATCATAAAAAAAAGGAGCGGAAGAAACCGTATCATCCCGATCTTTTCTTTTAAGGGAAGCAGTTTGGGAACAGACTTGATCATCGGGGGAATTTCGTAATGCTGGATTTTCCTGATCGAGCGGATCAGTTTGTGGATTGTTTGGGAATCTTCCGGGGCAATGCTAATGCAGTAATTTTCCAGACGGTCCAGGTTGGTATATAGGTGGAAGACCTTACTTCCCATGATGTTTGTATGATCTTTTACTTCGATATCGGCACGGAGTTCATGGTTGACGAACCGGATGGAGTCCATGTCGATCAATTCAGACCAGAGCTGGTAAAAAGGGCTACAGGCTCCTGATCCCAGCAGCCAATGGATGGATCCGTCAAATGTATAATCTCCGTTTTTCCAGCTGGTGCAGAGGCCTCCGGCTTTATCATGTTTTTCGAATATTTCGGTTTCAAACCCATTCATCTGTAAATAGGAACCGATAGACAAACCTGATATTCCCGCACCTATAATGTTGACTTTCATGTATTATTAATAGCTTTTTCGATGGTAACAAGCTTGCCTGATGTACAAAGATTCACATTAATGGGAACAAATCGGTAATATTTTTCAATCCATCATTACCTTCAGGCCGGGTGGGCCTCGTCACCACAACGCAGTTGCGTGCGGGGCGAGCGGATATTAAGGAATCCTCACAAGCCGGGGCCCCGCCCAAGACTGCTTATATGTTGACTGTTAATTTTTTTACTTAATGCCTTTATTCCCATAATATTCGTTTGAAATTCCATTCATCAAAAGATGGCTTCAAAGGTACGAATGAATTTTTAGCCGGTTTTTAAAACTTTCTATCTTTGTGTCCGATAACACAAGACCTTTATGATACTTGTTACCGGAGGAACCGGTTTACTTGGTTCACATCTTTTACTTGAACTGGCCAGATCAGGTAAAAAAGTTCGTGCACTTAAACGAAAATCCAGCGAAACCGGACAGGTAAGGAAGATTTTTTCATATTATGTGCAGAACGCAGATGAGTTATTGCGCAATATTGAGTGGTTTGAAGGCGATCTCATGGACTTTGGCTCAATCGAAGATGCCATGGAGGGGATCTCTGAGATATACCACGCCGGCGCGGTCGTTTCTTTTTACCCGAGCGATCATAAAACCATGCTGAAAGTCAACATTGAGGGAACCGCCAACCTGGTGAATCTTGCGCTAGAAAAGACGATCAGCAAATTTTGTTATGTGAGTTCTGTTGCGACCCTGGGAAGAGCCGATAACCTGGGACTTACAGATGAAGAGACGTACTGGAAAGGCTCCAATACAAATTCCCAATACGCGATCAGTAAATACGGTGCTGAAAGAGAAGTCTGGCGCGGGATTGAAGAAGGACTGAACGCAGTTATTGTAAATCCTTCGGTAATCCTTGGTCCTGGATTCTGGAATGATAATTCAGGGATGTTCCGCCTTGTTTGGGAAGGGTTGAAATATTACACCCAGGGTGTGAACGGATATGTGGATGTCAGAGATGTTGTCAAGGCCATGATGCAACTCATGGACTCGGAAATTCTCGGGCAGCGGTTTATTGTATCTTCCGAGAACGTTTCTTACCAGCAACTATTTTTATTGATGGCTAAGTATTTTGATAAACCTGCACCTTCTGTCAATGTTCCGCCGATCCTCACACACATCGCCTGGCGTGTAGAAGCGATACGGAGCTTTATCAGGAAAACAAAACCGGAGGTAACAAAGGAGATGGCAACAACAACTTCGCAAAAATATTTTTATTCCAACGAAAAAATCATCAAAGTTTTGGATTTCAAGTTCCTCCCGGTAGAAGAATCGATCAGGGAAATTTGCGGGATGTTTATGAAGGATGTTGGAAATAGTTGATAGGTTTATTAGTTTATAGGTTGATGAGTTGAAAATAGAATATCAAAAGAAAAATTACTATTCAAAATTATATGTTTATAAATCAATTTAAAAGGAGGATCTAAAATGAAAAAATTACGGATTGTATTATTTCTGGTAGTCCTGTTTGTTGCAGGCAAAAGTTCTTATGCACAAGACGACACACGCAATGTTTGGACGGGAGGCAAACCAAAAAAAATTGTCGTAGACGGGGATATCACGGTCGTTAAAAACGAAAGAACCATCAATTTTGAAATTTCAACAAAGGGATTTAAAATAGGGGCTAAAGAACAACGCGATACTTTATATGAAGCAACAAGAGTGAAAGAATTCAACAAATCAAAAGAAGGTTCTGGTGATAAATGGTTAAACGAATGGAATGAAACGAAGAGAACATTTAAACCAGCATTTGTAGAAGGGTTTAATTCTGTTGTTTCGAAAAAAGGCATCAATGAAGTAAAAGATGATATTAATTCCATGTATACTTTTTTGATACGGCCCAAACAAATGATGGAATTTATGGGAAGCATTTATTTTATAGTAGATATGGATGTTGTACTCACTAAAGACCGAAACACAATAATTGCAACAGTAACATTCCCTTTGCTAGCTAATACCAAAAAAAGCAAACAGTTTAAAACAAAATTTGCAAACGATTATTACACTGCAGGCTGGTATCTGGGGAAATATTTTAAAGATAAAGTCTATAAATAAAATTCCCAGCCAGCCTGGTTACTTTCGATTCTGAAGTTCATTTATTCCTTACGGAAGTCTCAGAAGTCATTTTTTCACAGCAGAGTCAAATCCTAATAAAAAAATTAGGAACATCAAAACAGATAACTTAAAAAGTTCTCGCAGATTTTCGCAGATAATGACGCAGATTAGCGCAGAATATTTTTACATTTTCTGCGGAGATCTGCGCTTAGATCAGCGTTAATCTGCGAGAAATAATAACATTGATAGTTAGGTCATTACAAAGAGTTATATAGTAGACCCAAAGTACAGATAATCAGCATTAAAACTTTAGTGTCTTAGCGATTTTGTTGTATTATTTTGTCTTTTCAGATAAAATATTGTAACTGATTGGCTAACAGTTGAATTATTCACTTAGGCAGGTTGTTCTTGTAATGATGGTACCGCTCCAGGATATTCGAAACAAAACTTCCTGCCGTTCCAAATGGTGAAACATCTTTTCCGGTATCGGGAGAAGATTCCTTTCCGATTTTGATTCTTTGAGTTAAGAAATAATCTACGTTGTTGTTCCATTTGTTGGGATTTCGCCTGTTCTGAGCGGCCTGTTCGCGCGCTGCGAGAACCCTTCCCATCCCGACATTATATGAAGCCAGGATGAAGTTGATCCTTTCTTTCCTGTCGATGATCTCCGGCGGTAGTTGCTGATCAAGCCAATGCAGAAACCTGACACCTGCAACCAATTGCTGCGATGGTGAAGAGGCACTGTCCATACCAAATTTCCGGGCAGTTTCGGGCATCAGCTGCATCAAACCGGTTGCATTATGAGAAGATTTAAGTCCTGCGATGAAATTCGATTCTTCGTAAATCAGCGAAGCCAGTAACCTCCAGTCCCAGGAAATAGTCTTACCGAGAGCCTGGAGTTGTGCATCAAAAGGTGATAATCGGGCTGCTTTCACAGTAAAATTGTTGCTGTAAAAATACCCGGTAATCCTTGGATTGTTAAAGTAAGAAAGAGTAATTTTTTTTAAAGTCCCGCTTGATTTGATATCCGTCAGCCATGCATTGATTTTCATCAGCAGAGAATTGGAAGAGCTGCGAACACCCCATGCATAAGGTGTAAATGAGGAAATCAAAAAGTTTGCATCAACGTTCTGGTAGTAGCGTTTCAATGCCATTGCAAGATTCTCATCACAGATGGTATAGTTGATCTTTCCCAGTGAAACCATTCGAACCAGTTCTTCGGCAGTCTTTTCCTTTTCTTCTATTAAGGTCACATTATGGCCGGATTTCCGCAAGAGCGTTTTCAGCAAATGTGCTAAAAATGGATTGTGAATGACGTTGATGGTATCTCCAGCAAAATCTTTGAATTCCCTGATGTATCTGTGCGCATTTTTTGCTTTTCCCTGGGATGCCTTTCGTTGAATCAGCACCTGACGGGTTTCCCCCAAAGCTTGCGAAAAACCTACAAGCTTCTTCCCTTCTCCCGAAACCGGAAGGTTGAAAGAAAAGACATCAGCAACATTCAGATCGAGGTAATAATAGAGTTTTTCGAGGTCATTCACAGCAATGATCCGCACGGGAACACCTAAGTAATCTCCAAATGATCGCAGAAGCTCGAGTTGATAACCCATCGGCTCCCCGTTATAGATAAAATAGTTCAACGAATTTGTATTCGTCAGGGCGATAATGTACCCTCTTTCATAGATCCGGCGTAGCGCATCTTTTTGCGGAGATTTATCCGGGCAAACGAAAGATCGGATCATGGCTACTGCAATGACGATAATCAGCAGAGGGAAAATTATCCACCGTTGACGTTTTTTGAGCTTAAGATTCCTGAATTGCTGCATGATTTCTCAGGTGACTTTCCGGTAACGCCAGATGGCAATGCTGATAATTCCGAATGCATAAACAACAAGAGAATAAAGCGATTCCTGTATATCCTGGAAGGAAGAACCTTTCAGCATCACCATACGCATGATCCGGATAAAATAGGCAATCGGATTGAGCCTGTCGAGCTGCTGCGCCCAGTTTGGCATACTTTCAATAGAAGTGAACAAACCGCTCATCAGGATAAAAATCACCATAAAGAAAAATGCAACAAGCATCGATTGCTGCTGTGTATTTGTCATTGTTGATATCAATAAACCAAAACCCAGGATTACAAAGATATAAATCCCTGCGGAAAGGAAAATAAGCCAAAGGTTCCCGATCATGGGAATATTGAAAAGAAGCTTCCCTACAACCAGCCCGAAAGTAAGTTCAAATAAGGCAATGATCCAGAAAGGAATTAGTTTGCCTGCGATGAACTGGATTTTCCGGATGGGTGTCACATTGATCTGTTCGATAGTACCGATCTCTTTTTCACGTACGATATTCATTCCCGACAGCAAAAGCCCGATGATAGTCACCAACAAAACAAGAATTCCCGGCACCATGAAAGTCTTGTAATTCAGTTTGGGATTGTACCAGTAAAGCGGAATTACCTTGATGTTTCTGGTTGCAGCCATGGTTGCCGGGCTCATCCATTCAACAATCAACGCGCGGTTAAAATCCTGCAGGATCATCAAAGAATAAGCGCTGACCAATCCTGCAGAAGTTCCATTGATCGCGTTAATGACAATCTGAACTTTACTTTTTTTCTCTTTGGCAAGATTTTTCTCAAACCCCAGAGGAATCTGGAGAATCACATCCACATTTCCTTTTTTCATTTCATTCCCGGCTTCCCTATAAGAGAATGAAGTATGCGCGATCCTGAAAAACGGAGAACCCTGAAATTTGCTGATCATCTGACGTGACGACTGTGACATGTCAAGATCAATCACCGACATTCTGATGTCTTTCATCTCGAAAGTCGCAGCATGAACAAGGATGATCAGTTGTACGATCGGTACGACAAAAATGATCGGCATCATCATCCTGTTACGGAAAACCTGGATAAATTCCTTTTGTATGATAAAAAGTACGGTCCGCATAAGTTCTCAGGCCAGCCTGATATTGAATTTCTTTACACTGATCAGAATAAACAAAGTCGTAAAACCGATCAGGATCAGCGTTTCTTTCCAGATGAAAATGAAACTATTCCCTTTCAGCATGATGGCTTTTATGATGGTGATGAAATATTTCGGAGGCATTGCCTGGCAAAGCCATTGTAACACTACCGGCATGTTCTCGATCGGGAAAATAAAACCTGAAAGCAGGATTGTCGGCAGCATCAGGGCGACGAGAGAAAGCGTCATGGCAACCTGTTGACTGCTGGTGATGCTTGAGATTAAAATTCCCAGCGACAACGCCATGGTGATAAACAAAAGGCTTTCTGCCAAAAGCAGAATAACATTGCCTTGTATCGGAACGCCAAAAACAAATTTCCCCATCAACAGGATGATGCACGCATCGGCAAATGCCAATAGCACATACGGCAAGACTTTGCCAATGATGATCTGGATAGGTCTCAATGGCGAAACCAGCAACAGCTCCATCGTTCCCAGTTCTTTCTCTCGTGTGATTGAGAGCGAAGTCATCAATGCAGAGATCAGCATCAGCAGCATGGCCATGATACCGGGAACGAACATAAATACGCCTTTCAATTCAGGATTGTATTGCATTCTTATTTCCGGTATGATCTGCATCGTGACTTGCCCGATATTGATTGATACCAGGTAATTGTTGATGATTCCCTGGGCATAATTCACCAGGATATTTGCCGTATTAGGATCAGACGCATCACTGATGATCTGGACGTTGGCAACTCCCGTCTTTTGCAACTTCTCGGCAAATTTGGGTTCATAAACCACAACAAGCTTGACTTTCCCTTTCTTGAAAACAGGTTCAATTTCCTGAATACTTTGAAGATTTTTATCCAGCAGGAAATAGCCGGAAGATAGAATTTTTTCCGAAATACGGCGGGTTACTTCATCTTTGGATTGATCATAAATTGCAATTCTGGCATCTTTTATTTCATTTGTGATGACATATCCAAATAACAGCAATTGTACAGCAGGCATTCCAAAAAGAATCAGCAGGGTACGAAAGTCCCTGAAAATATGGTAGAATTCTTTGATTACAAATCCCCAAAACCTTTTCATGGCAGCGATTTGTTTTTAAACCAGCTCTTAAAAAACCGGAAGGCTGAAATTATCAATGGCAATCCCATTGCAAGGAAAAAACTATACAGGATATCCGGATTAATAACATTGAGTTTCCGCAGTGTAATTCCTCCTGTGATCATGATCGCCATCATGAAATAACTCCTGAGATTGAAAAAAGAAAACAAACAGGGATCTTCTATTTTAATCATGTTAATCCTGTTGATATGCTTTGCCGAAATCCTTGCAAAAAGAAGCAGATAAAAAACAATCCCGAACAGGAATCCGAACAGGAATTCAAGAAGCAGGAAATGATTTGATGTGATAAGTTTTATCAATCCGCGTGAAATCAGGATTCCTCCGGCCATTGTCCAAACACAGCCTGCTATCAGCAGAAGCGTTCTCTTTGAAACACCTGGTTTGTATTTTTGCAGAAAATTTTCAATGCGGGATTTCATTTACCATTTATTTAAGAGATACAAAATCTGGTTTTAATGCTATTTGTTTATTTCACAGAGCTACACAGAGTAGGCACAGAGAGCCACAGAGTTTACAGGCGCATCAAATAATTTTTCAGTAATTTGATTTATTTCAATGATATCTTTCTATATTTTTCTCTGTGTAACTCTGTGTCATCTCTGTGGTTCTCTGTGTAATTATGAAACTTAACAAGAAATCATGATAAAACTTTCGTTCTTGCAAGGTGAAGGAAGACCTCGTTCATGTTGGCTGAATTATATCTTTTCTTGAGCGCCTCCGGGGTATCTAATGCGGCGATACGCCCTTCAACCATGATCGTGACCCGGTCACAGTATTCGGCTTCATCCATATAATGCGTGGTGACGAACACTGTGATTCCGTCACGTGCAGCCTGGTAGATCAAATCCCAGAACTGTCTGCGGGTGATGGGATCAACCCCGCCGGTCGGTTCATCGAGGAACACAATCTTAGGATCATGAATAATGGCCACGGAAAATGCCAGTTTTTGTTTCCATCCTTGAGGGATGTCGCGAATCAGCTTATCTCTTGCTTCGCCAAGAATCAATTTTTCCATCAGCCGGTTGGAACGAATCTCGATTTCCTTCTTCGAAAGCCCATAAATCCCGGCATAGAAACGGATGTTCTCAAAAACCGTAAGATCATCGTAAAGTGAAAATTTCTGGCTCATATAGCCAATGTTCTTCTTGATCTCATCACGCTGAGTATAAACATCGAACCCGGCAACTTTCAGGATTCCAGAAGTGGGATAAGATAGTCCGCAAAGGATCCGGATAGCAGTGGTTTTCCCCGCACCATTGGCACCAAGAAATCCAAAGATCTCACCTTTTTTTACCTCAAACGAAAGATGATCATTCGCATAAAAACTGCCATACTTCTTCACCAGATCTTTTACTATGATAATATCTTCTTTCTCCACCATACTTCCGACTTTTGACTTTCGACTTTTGACTTTCGACTAATCACCGATTCATCAACTCCATAAAACAATCTTCAATATTCGGGTTGATAGGTTCAATTGTAAGCTGGTTATGTTCTTTTTCTTTTAAAAAATCCCGCAGATGCGTTTCTCTGAAAGTTTCCTTTATAAAAGAGATGTGAGCAGCCTGACCGAAGGCGTAACAACTCATCATTCCCGGGTAATTTCTCAGATCGGCGAGCAGATTGTAAATATCCCCTGAGCTGACGTTGTACAATTCGTAAGGGAAATGGTCAACAACTTGCTGCGGTGTGCTTAACTGCAAAATCTTTCCATCCTGAATCAGCGCTACCCGGTCGCAAAGGCTTGCTTCATCCATATAAGGTGTGGAAACCAGAATGGTGATTCCTCCTTCCTTTAATCTTTTTAACATGTCCCAGAATTCCATTCGCGAAACAGCATCCACACCGGTTGTGGGTTCATCAAGAAAAAGCAAGACCGGCTTATGGATCAGTGCGCAGGAAAGCGCCAGTTTTTGTTTCATCCCGCCGGAAAGTTGCCCTGCCTTGCGCTTCCTGAAAGGTTCTATCTGTGAGTAGATGGCTTTGATCAGGTGATAGTTTTCCTCAATGGTTGTGCCGAAGATTGTGGCATAGAACTTCAGGTTTTCTTCAACGGTCAGATCCATGTATAGAGAGAATTTGCCTGGCATGTAACCGATTATTCTGCGGATCTTTTTATAATCCTTCACAACATCAAGTCCTTCAACTGTAGCTTCCCCTTCATCCGGAAGAAGTAACGTAGTAAGGATCCGAAAAAGTGTGGTTTTCCCTGCTCCATCAGGGCCAATGAAACCAAAGAGTTCACCTTTCTTCACATCAAAACTTATCGCATCCAAAGCAGGATGTGTCCCGTATTTCCGGGTAACCGCCTTGACGCTGATAGAAACCTGGGTCATTTTTTCTCTGGAGGTTTAGATTAGAGAACCGTTCGTGTCCAGTAGGTGGTTCTTCCAAGCAGCGAGACACCAATATATCCGCGGATCTTCAACCTGTTAGGAGACCCCTCAAACTTGAAATAACAACTGTATGTTTTGCCGTTCTTAGGATCATAGATTTTCCCATCTTCCCATTCATCGTCACCATCAAAGACAAAATTTTTCAAGACAACCAGGCCTAACAGAGGTGTGCTGCTCAGCTTTACGTCAGGGTTCAGGTTATCTACACGCGGCTTTCCGCTTACTTTGTCAAGGGGCTCTTTAAGCCAGACAATCTTTGCAAAAAACATTGTCCCTGTCTGATAAATCTGGACTTTACTTGTTTTTTCCTCATTGAACCAGATTCCGAGAATATCTCCTGGTTTAGGTTTCTGGGCAATTGCTTTCAT
>CAIWTA010000098.1 GCA_903915465.1 uncultured Bacteroidales bacterium
ACCAGGCGATCAATCTCTTCTTCCGTATTATAAAATGCAAAGGAAGCCCTTACCGTTCCTGGAATCTTGTACCATTCCATCAGCGGCATGGCGCAATGATGTCCCGTTCTGACCGCAATTCCAAGTTTATCAATGATAATTCCTGCATCGGACGGATGAATATTACCAATAAGGAATGAGATCAGGCTGGTTTTTTGCGCTGAAGTTCCAATAATCCTGATATCTCCGATAGAAGAAATCCGTTCTGTCGCGTACTTCAACAGGCCATCTTCATAAGCTGCAATCTGATCCATGCCAAGATCCTTCAGATAATTTATGGCTGCATTCAATCCATAAACACCTTCAACATTTGGCGTCCCGGCCTCAAATTTAAAAGGAAGCTCATTAAAAGTGGAATGGTCAAAAAAAACTTCTTTGATCATCTCCCCACCGGTCTGGTAAGGAGACATCTGTTCGAGAAATTTTTCTTTACCATACAGAA
The DNA here is from genome assembly GCA_903915465.1 of uncultured Bacteroidales bacterium. Lineage (GTDB taxonomy): Bacteria > Bacteroidota > Bacteroidia > Bacteroidales > FEN-979 > FEN-979. Next base: position 482 of record CAIWTA010000098.1, read on the forward strand.
CACCTATTCCCATTGGTGCATACATTTTATGACCGGAGAAACAGTAAAAATCGCAATCCAGATTCTGAACATTGACTCCGATGTGAGAAATCGCCTGCGCTCCATCGACCAGGACGGGGATTCCATACTTGTGAGCATATTGAATTATCTCTTTTACCGGGTTGATGGTTCCAAGCACATTCGAAACATGAGAAACGGCGATCAGTTTGGTCTTTTCATTAACCATGGCCATAAATTTGATCATATTTAAAGAGCCGTCTTCATGAATCGGGATAAATTTCAACCTGGCATCTTTTTCCTGACACAACATTTGCCACGGTACGAAATTGGAATGATGCTCCATCACGGAGATCAGGATTTCGTCATCTTTCCCAAGGATTCTTTTGCCGAAAGAAGAAGCCACAAGGTTGATGGATTCTGTTGTTCCTCGTGTAAAGATGATTTCATGGGCTGATGGAGCATGAATAAATTGCTGAACAGATTTTCTCGTGTTTTCATATGCTTCGGTTGCCTTCTGGCTGAGATAATGTACGCCACGGTGGATATTGCAATTGTCCTGTTGATAATAATCAACGATTGCCTGTATCACCTGCTTAGGCTTTTGCGTGGTTGCAGCATTATCGAAATATACCAGAGGACTGTTATAAACTTTCTGGTGAAGGATGGGGAATTCTTCCCTTACTTGAGTAATTGGAAATGACAATTTGGAAGATTTATTACGATGAATTAAATTTTACTTACATCAATATTAAATTCTATCGGGTGTTCCGGTGTGGTGCAATGCAGTACACATTGCTCGCAGATCTGGAGTTCTCCCTGCAATCGCTTTTTAATCATGTCTTCGATGCTGTTCCTCAATTGCGGAATATTTATCTTGCTTACTACCTCCGCTGCGAAGGCGTATAGCAAGAGCATACGGGCACTGTCTTCACCAATTCCACGCTGGCGTAAATAGAAAAGTGCTTCGCTGTCGAGCTGGCCGGTAGTCGAACCGTGACTGCATTTCACATCATCCGCATAAATCTCTAGAAAAGGCTTGGAATTGGCTTTTGCAGTATCGGTTAACAAAATATTCCGGTTACTCTGATAGGCATTGGTTTTTTGTGCATCTTTTCGCACGAGGACATGTCCATTGAAAACTCCGCTTGAGTTTTCATCCAGTATTCCCTTAAATATTTCGTTACTGGTACAACCCGGTTTTGCATGATCAACGAAAACCTGATTATCGATATGTTGCTTTCGATCCATCAGATATAAACCGTAAACATTGGCTACTCCATCATTCCCCTGAAAATCGATCCGCGTATTATTCCGGATCAATCCACCATTCATTGAAAGAAAATGTGAATCAAGGTGTGCAGCTTTTTCAAGTTGCATAACAGTTGTGCTGATCAGGGTTGAATTGTTGTTCAGATTCTGTAATTTATAGTGATCAAGGAAGGAATTTTCATCCAGAAAGACTTCTGTTACAATGTTTGAAAAACTTCCCTCATGGTTATAAGAATCATCGCAATGAACTAATGATAAACGGCTGTTTTTCCCAAGGATGATAAGGTTGCGCGATTGCAGGAAGATGTCTGTTGTGTACTGAATCACGTTGATCATCTGCACCGGTTTCGGGCTTTGCACATTATCAGGAACATAGATGAAAACGCCATCCTGTGCAAAGGCTGTATTCAGGGCTGTCAATCCATTATTACCAAACGCTGCATATTTAGCCAGGTGTTTTTCAACAATTGCCGGATAACGTACCATTGCTTCAGCAAGGCTTCCCATAATAATTCCGTTTCCGAGTTCGATCAGCGGCACATCTTTTGAAATGTACCAACCATTTAGCTGTCCAATAACTGCAGTATCCAGGTGTGGTATATTGCATTGGAAAATATTCTTTCCTGCTACCCCGGAGACCGGGTCAAAATTGTAATCATAAATCTTACCCAGGCTTTCCGTAAGATCAGTATTCTTCCATTCTTCCATCCGCTTATTCGGAAATCCCAACTCCCGGAAGGAAGAAAGTGCCTTTCCGCGAATCTCTGAGATGGGTTTTGTATCGTTTTGACAGATCCTTCCGAAGTTCTTCTCAAAAAGATACATCATCCCTTCCTTACTGATTCTATCTTTGGTTATGCTTTGCATGTCATTCAAATTCTTTCTTGATCCAGTCATATCCTTTTTCCTCCAGCTCAATCGCCAATTCCTTAAATCCTGATTTTACGATTTTCCCTTCAAAAAGGACATGCACATAATCCGGAACAATATAGTCGAGCAATCTTTGATAATGGGTTATCACGACAAATGCATTCTCCTTTGTCCGTAAAGTGTTAACGCCATTTGCCACGATTCTGAGGGCATCGATATCCAGACCAGAATCTGTTTCATCAAGAATCGCCAGGGTGGGTTGCAAAATCGCCATCTGGAATATTTCATTTTTCTTTTTCTCTCCTCCCGAAAAACCTTCATTCACAGATCGGTTTGTAAGGTTTGACTGGATTTCCACCAGTTTCTTTTTCTCTTCCATCATTTTCAGGAATTCACCTGCAGGAAGCGGATCCAAACCACGGTATTTCCTTTGTTCGTTGACGGCGGTACGCATAAAGTTGGTGATACTCACGCCGGGAATTTCGACAGGATATTGAAATCCAAGAAAAATTCCTTCCCTGGAACGTTCTTCGACTGAAAGCTTAAAAAGATTCTTCCCTTTGTATTTGATCTCGCCTTCGGTCACATCGAAAACTTCCCTACCGGCAATTACCGAGGCAAGTGTGCTTTTTCCCGTACCGTTCGGTCCCATGATGGCATGAACTTCTCCTTCATTCACTTCCAGATTGATCCCTTTCAGGATTTCTTTTCCATTGATGGAAGCATGAAGGTTCTTAATACTTAATAACATGCAGTGAGTGTTTATTTGTTATTCGTGACTTCCGACTTTTAACTTTTGACTTTTAACTTTCGACTTTTAACTTTCGACTATATTTCTCTTATCCAACACTTCCTTCCAGCGATATCGATAGTAGTTTCTGTGCCTCTACTGCAAATTCCATCGGAAGTTTTTTCAGTACTTCCTTGGCATACCCGTTCACGATCAGTCCAATCGCACTTTCTTTGTCAATTCCTCTTTGCTGGCAATAAAAGAGTTGATCCTCCGAAATTTTTGAAGTAGTCGCTTCATGTTCTACAATTGAAGATTTGTTTTCAACCTGGATATATGGATACGTATGTGCACCGCATTTATCTCCCAGAAGGAGCGAATCGCATTGGGAATAATTTCTTGAATTCACTGCATTTTTGTTGATCCTGACAAGCCCGCGATAGCTGTTTTGTCCCATTCCGGCAGATATTCCTTTGGAAATGACCGTACTTTTTGTATTCCTGCCAAGATGCTGCATTTTTGTACCCGTATCTGCCTGCTGGTAATTATTTACAACAGCCACCGAATAAAATTCTCCAACCGAATTATCGCCCAGCAGGATACAACTTGGATATTTCCAGGTGATTGCCGATCCTGTTTCGACCTGTGTCCAGGAGATCTTGGAATTACTTCCTTTACAGATTCCACGTTTCGTAACGAAATTGAAGATCCCTCCTACCCCGTTTTTATTGCCAGGATACCAGTTCTGCACTGTGGAGTATTTAACTTCTGCATCCTTGAGTGCGATGATCTCCACAATTGCAGCATGGAGTTGGTTTTCGTCGCGTTGCGGTGCCGTACATCCTTCCATGTAACTGACATACGCACCTTCCTCTGCAATGATCAGTGTTCGCTCAAATTGCCCGGTATTTGCGGCATTGATACGAAAATATGTGGAAAGTTCCACCGGGCAACGAACTCCTTTGGGAATATAACAGAAAGATCCATCGGTAAATACAGCAGAATTAAGTGCTGCAAAAAAATTATCGGTGTATGGAACCACCGTTGCCATATATTGTCTGACAAGTTCAGGGTGTTTTTGGACTGCTTCGCTGAATGAGCAGAAAATGATTCCCAGTTTGGAAAGTGTTTCGCTGAAAGTCGTTTTTACTGAAACACTATCCATTACAGCATCCACCGCAACTCCCGAGAGTTTTTTTTGCTCTTCCAGAGAAATTCCCAGTTTTTTAAAAGTGTCCAGTAACTCTGGATCAACCTCATCGAGGCTGGTTAAAGTTTTTTTCTGTTTTGGCGCTGCATAGTATATGATATCCTGAAAATTGATTTGCGGGAATTTAAGGTGAGCCCAGTTGGGTTGCTTCATGGTAAGCCAGTACCGGTAAGCCTTTAACCGGAATTCCAACATAAACTCAGGTTCGTTCTTTTTTGCAGAGATAAAACGAATGATATCTTCATTCAACCCTTTGGGAGCCATATCTGATTCAATATCTGTAACGAAACCGTATTTGTATTCACTTTGCGTGAATTCGTCAAGAAATTTATTTGTCTCAGATTCCATCAATAAAACAATTTAGATCATTTCTAAACATTAATCGTACCAATTGACAAAACTGCCACTTTGGCACTTGTAAAATTACTTATAAACCTTGAAATTAGATTTTTATTTTTTCATTAAATGAAAAATCACCGCGAAGACGCCAAAGCGCCAAAGATTGAAAAAATAAGTAAACTTTTGCTCGTGTCTTTGCGATTTAGCGGTGAAAAAGAGTTCCCATTGAATTACCAGTGACTTTGATATCATCCAGGAACCAACCCCTGAATCCATTTGAATAAATATCCACCGTTTCGAACCTGAAACCTAACCGGATTGTCTTCCCGACAAAACCTGTCAGGTCGAATGCCTGGTATTTCCAGAGCGGACGTTGATTAAAGCCGCCGGAAGTAAAAGGAATTGCGTCACGGTTATCCAGAATAGGATCTATATATGGATTCAATCTTCCAACCAAAGCTTGCTGTGTGGTATCATTGGCATCAACAATAAGGATATCCATGAGATCATGACCGTTTGAGCCTGGATTATTACTTTCAATTTCAAACCATGTCCAGAATGAGAGTGTGGCATAGCCGGTGGTGGAACTTACCAGAATAGGTGGAGAGATCAACAGACCTGCATTTGCAGTAGCAGATGTTCCACCTGATAAGCCAGCCTGGCCGGATGCAGGAACTCCCATGTAATTCCCGGTACTTTCTTCTCCATACCATGCCGAATATTTTCCTGAACAGGCATCAGGGGCAGATCCTCCCGAATTATCGTTGGGAGCGAGTTTTACATATTGAGGAAACGCCTTATTGACGACCGAAACATTTTCATGTCGATGCCAGAATCCAGTGTAAATCCAAGGGGTCAGTGAATCAAATTTTTCTTCGAAAATGATTTTTTCATTACCTGATGAATGTTCCAGTGTGAAATTTGTGATCTTAAGCTGATTCTTCGCTAAAAAAACTTCAGTTTCGTAAACCGGATCATAAGTGTCTTTCATTACCCTGATCTTAAAAGCGGTGATAGTTGAATTATCTATCGATGTCAATGGTATAGCCGGTATGTAAAATTGCCCGTTTCCATCGGTCAGAACAGATGTAAAATAACCATTGGTAAGATTTTCAGGATCTGCAGAAATGGCAACAGTGGCGGAGCCGACAGGAAGGGAATTCTGGCCGAGAACAATCCCTGAAACTGCAGCAATCGGTTTTATAATCGTAGATTCGACGGGACAAAGACCCACAAAATTTCCCAATGGGTTAAATTCTCCGACTGAGATCCCGTTGGCTATCATCGTCTGGTATCCGTTTTGTTGAACCTTAAGACTATAAACGCCATCAGGAACATCTGAAAAAAAGAATTTTCCATTCGGATCAGCCCTTTTCTCACCGAGAACAATGGTTCCAGTTTCATCTGAAAGTATAACCAGTCCTCTTGAGATAGGTTTCAGAGTGATCGCATTGATCAGGAGACCATTGATATCACTTGAATTTGATGGTGTAATTTCTGCTGGATAACTATGATCCAATTCATCTTTCTTGCAACCGGTAGAGAAAAAGATCAAGACCGAAAGAGCCATCATTAGTGGCAAAATGCTATTCTTGTTTTTTATCTGTTTCATTTGTGGATGATAATTATTGCTTTTATCGTTCATTCCAAACCCCAGGATCAATACTTCCGGAAATGCGCTCAATCACTTTCTATATTATTGAGGTCATGTGTTTAGTTATTAATCCTGTTTCTGCAAAGATAATTTTTATTTAAGAACATTGATAATGCCTTATCTTTGGAGTAATTTTCAGTAAAAAATTGACAAATAATTCCTTGCAACCCTATTGATGTACGACAAAAAGAAAGGTTCAAAACCCGACCCCAAACAAAAGCGGACCGAGCTTTCGGAAATTGGTGAATTCGGCCTGATTGACCGGTTGACCCGTAACATCCGGATCAAAAATCCAGAAACACTCACAGGAGTAGGCGATGATGCAGCGGTTATCGATGTAAAGGGGAATCTGATGCTTCTTTCAACGGATCTATTGATTGAAGGAGTACATTTCGATCTTACTTATATGCCCCTGAAGCACCTTGGTTATAAAGCTGCTGTTGTTAATTTCTCCGATATTGCTGCCATGAATGGCATTCCAAAACAAATTACCGTTTCCATCGCAGTGTCCAACCGTTTCTCTCTGGAAGCATTGGAAGAATTGTATAGTGGCATCCTGATGGCATGCGAGAAATATCATGTCGACCTTGTAGGTGGCGACACGAGTTCCAGTTTATCCGGAATGTTCATTTCAGTGACCGTTACAGGTGAAGGGAAAAAAGAAGAAATAGTGTACCGTAGCGGAGCCAAAGAAGGTGATCTGATTTGTGTCAGTGGAGACCTGGGCGGAGCCTATATCGGGTTGCTCATTCTGGAACGGGAAAAACATGTGTTTAAAGTTGATCCTGACATACAGCCTGAGCTTCATGGATATGAGTATGTTTTGTCGCGACAACTCAAGCCTGAGGCAAGAACTGACATCCGAAAATTACTTCAGGATCTGAATATTATTCCAACAGCGATGATTGATATTTCCGATGGGTTAGCTTCCGAAATCCTCCATATTTGTAAAAGATCTTCAACCGGATGTCGCCTTTTTGAAGAGAAGATCCCGATTAATGATGAAACCAGGCGTTTGTCAATGGATTTTAAACTCATCCCTTCAATCTGCGCACTCAATGGTGGAGAGGATTACGAACTGCTATTCACCATAAAACAAAGCGATTACGAGAAGATCAAAGAAGTTGCAGACATTTCTGTTATCGGGCACATCACTGCAAATAATGAAGGAGCCAAACTTGTCACTGGTGATGGGAAGATGCTGAATCTCACTGCCCAGGGATGGGATGCGATGAAAAAGTAGCTCATGGCAAAGCTTCTGCAAAAATATTTCTCCCAGCTGGAGCCGATTGTCAAACATCTGCCACAAAAGCCTGGCGTGTACCAGTTCCTTAACGACCAGGAAAAGATTATCTATGTAGGAAAGGCCAAGAACCTGAAGAAGCGGGTTAGTTCCTATTTTGCCAAGATCAATTCCATCAGCGGAAAAGTGCAGATGCTTGTCAGGAAGATCGCAGATATCAAATATATCGTTGTCGAAACCGAGCAGGATGCGTTATTGTTGGAAAACAACCTCATCAAGAAATATCAGCCGCATTATAATGTTGCTTTAAAAGATGACAAAACCTTTCCCTGGATCTGTATCAAAAATGAATTATTTCCGAGAATCTTCCCTACCCGGAATATCATCAGGGACGGATCACAATACTTCGGGCCATATGCCAATGTCCGCCTGATGAATACTTTGCTGGACATAGTACAGCAGCTCTATCCGTTGCGGAACTGTGCCCTGAACCTTATTGAAAAGAACATCAGTTCAGGGAAATTCAGGGTTTGCCTGGAGTTTCATATAGGTAATTGCAAAGGCCCGTGCGAAGGATTACAGAATAAGGAAGATTATGACCAGTCCATTACTTCCATCAAAGAGATCATCAAAGGAAACATTTCATCCGTCATCAAACAATTGAAGGAACTCATGATGGATTACGCTTCGAAGATGGAATTTGAGAAAGCACATTTTGTGAAGGAGAAGCTGATACTGCTTGAGAAATTTCAGAGTAAATCCACAGTTGTCAATCCTTCTATCAATAATGTCGATGTGTTCTCTATTTTGACAGATGATGCTTCAGCGTATGTAAATTTTATGAAGATCATGAATGGGGCTATTATCCAGGTTCATACGGTGGAACTCCTGAAAAGACTGGATGAAACTCCCAATGAACTCCTGGCCATTGCAATTACCAATATCCGTCAGCGTTTTGAAAGCGAAGCTCCGGAGATCATCATTCCGTTTCAGCCGGATTATCAGATTCCGGACGTGGTCTTCACCTTACCTAAGATCGGCGATAAAAAAAAGCTGCTTGAACTTTCCGAAAGAAACGTGAAGTATTACCAATTAGAAAAGGAGCGTCAGAAAGATTTAGTCGATCCCGGGAATCGGTCAAAAAGAATCACTGCCCAGATGATGAACGATCTGAGGATGAAGGAGCCTCCTGTGCATATTGAATGTTTTGACAATTCAAATATCCAGGGAGCTTATCCGGTTGCAGCAATGGTTTGCTTCAAAAATGCAAAACCTGATAAAAGCGAATACCGGCATTTCAATATCAACACTGTGGAAGGCCCCAATGATTTTGCTTCGATGGAGGAGGTCATTTACCGCCGGTATAAAAGAGTGATGGAAGAAAATGCTTCTTTGCCTCAACTGATCATTGTGGATGGAGGAAAAGGACAACTAAGTGCCGCGATGAAGAGCCTGGAGAAGCTTGACCTGATGGGAAAAATGACAGTGATTGGAATTGCAAAGAAGCTGGAAGAGATCTATTATCCAAATGATCCGCTTCCGATGTACCTTGACAAAAAATCAGAAACGCTTCGGATTATTCAGCAAATGCGGGATGAAGCGCATCGTTTTGGGATCACACATCACCGGAAAAAACGTGAAAAGGGGACCATGAAAGCCGTTTTGACAGACATTCCCGGAGTGGGCTTTTCTACAAACCAGCAATTATTAAGAACATTCAAATCAGTAAAGAACATTCAGCAGGCCTCGCTTTCTGAACTTCAGGAAACGATCGGAAAAGCAAAAGGAAAGATTGTCTATGATCATTTTAATCCGGGGGAAAAGAACTAAACTGTTCTCTTTTGGTAATTCTTTGTTCACTTCACACTATTCTTTGTTCACTCTTCAAAAGTGAACAGTTCACAATTGCGAGATAAAAGATAATAATTAGCAGTGAAAAGTGTCTTTATTTGTTGGTCCCTGCTTTTTTTCTGCTTATCCAGATATAAAAAATCCACCACCCCAGGAAACATCCGGCAACATTCGCGATAAAATCATAAACCGAAGCAACTCTTCCGGGAATAAAATATTTTTGCATAAGTTCTGTAAGACCACTCAGAAGCACTCCTATATTAAGCGAAATGGAAACGGCATGTTCTCTGCAGAATTCTGACACTTCATGCAATATGAAGCCTCGAATCAACAGAAAAAGGAAGACAGCGAAAATAAAAACATGAACCAGTTTATCCGGTTCGAAAAGATCAACGAAAGAAGGAACATGAGGAATCAGCCCTCCTGGAACAGCTGTCAGGAAAATAATCAGGAACCCCCAGAGAATACTCCAGGTGTGGTATTGAAACATTTTTTTCAAGCCGGGATTTATATCCAGGAAGGAACACTTAGTTATGCTTGCGTATGCTTTGTGTAACTTGCGGCATTCAGCAACGATTCTACTTCATCAGGGTCATTGATTTTTATCCTGACTACCCATCCGGAAACATAGGGATCCTGGTTCAATATTTCCGGTTTGGTGATCAGGTTTTCATTGAATGAAAGCACTTCACCGCTTACAGGCATAAACATATCGGAAACGGTTTTTACGGCTTCGATCGTGCCGAATGCCTCTCCTTTTCCAAGAATCTCGCCAACCGTTTCAACTTCAACGAATACGATATCTCCTAATTCGTGTTGTGCATATTCGGTAATTCCGACAACGGCCTCATCACCTTCGATCTTAAGCCATTCATGGTCACTTGTGTACTTTAAATTTTCAGGAACATTCATAGTAAAATAGATTTGATTATTTGCTTTTCAAAAATAGTCTTTTTTTTCAAAATCTATGAAATGATATGTAAAATTGATCAAACACTAACATTTCTCTCAACAAATTATTGGGCAAGGGTAAAACGGAGAGTTAGGCCACCCTTTGTATTTGAAGTTCGGTATTGGTTGGAAACATATGGAGAGTTGATAACTTTATCGAAATAGAAACGGATATTAAATCGCTGGCTTAGATTGTAATCGGCAGAAAAATTTATCGTTGTCACCTGCTGCCCTGTTGAAATCTGGTTGATCGCTTCATCGATCCTGCGCAGGATGGTTCTGTTCTGGCGAATCGAGAAATCCAGTTTTAAGGCAAGGTCACTGGAGTATTTGCTCTTTTTTCCAGCCAACCCTAATGAAATGAAAGAAAGCTTGATATTTTTAAACCGGTACCCCAATCCAACGATGAATTCGTTGCTGAAGATCTCGGTAAGCTGGTTGTTTACGAACCCGAAAGAAAGATTTCTCGACCTTCTCCATTCAAGATTCGTCAACAGGCTGTTCACCCAACCCATGTCAAACTTGATCAATGGGTTGAACTGTTCTGTCAGTGAGATAACGGAAATTTGTGATTTGGGAATAAAATTACCAGCGTTATCCAATACTTTAGAAAATCCATTTTCTTCTCTATAAAGAATATTGGAATTGAATGACCCAATGCTGTATGTAGACAGATAAGCATGCGAAACAGTAAAAGTCCTGAATATTTTTTTAAAGGCCCGGATTTTGATGAGTCCATCATAGGTGATCCTCCAGTTGGGTAATGGAATCTTAGGAAAAGGGGATAATCCGATCTTGCCGGGGTCGCGTCCGGCATAAGCAGCCAGAAAAGCAGTAGTCAGCACTTCCTGGTCAGTTAATCCATATCCGACAGGATAACCCAGAGAATCTCTTTTCCCTGAGTACCATGGATTTTGGGCAGCATATCTTTCTGCAATCTGCATTCGGGATTCTTTCATTTTTTCGAACAGTGGGGAAGTGTAGTCAGAATTGAGGGAAGAGAAGGAAGTTCCGATGATGATAAACGACATGGAAAAGCTGCCATTGTCAAGTGGGGAAAATGAATTAAACTCACCCATGGCATTAGCTTTGTAATATTCCTGATGTACATTTGAATAGGTGCGGATGGCATTGAGTTCAATTTTAAGATCATTCAGGGGTTCAACAACGGCATTGGCCGTAAGGTTCTCATTGAACTTTGAAAGATATGCTGTATTCAGCATGGTATCCTGGCTTATCCAACCTTTCCCGCTTGCTTCGCTGCGTATATCTCTCTGATCTCCGAAAACAAATCCGAGCCCCGGAGCATTCTGGCTCCAGTTATTCCCAAGAGCAACAGGTTCAGGGTAAAATCCCGGAAAGAAAATCCCATTTCCCTGGGAATAATTAACTGAGATCTTACGGACCCCCATGAGAATTCGCAATGTTCCATTCAACAGGAATTTTCCCAGATCGAATTTCGGGGCAATTTTTTGCAGACTGTCGGCTTTGGAACCCTGTTTTTGCTGTGGTGGGTTTTTTTGTGAGAGTAAAGGATTACGGGAACTTGGTATCCCCTGATTGATTTTCTTTAAATACGGAATTTTATTGTACAGGGTAACCATGTTGATGGTTCCATTCACAGTTTTGGTGTTGGAATTCTCAATGTTGTTACCAAACTTTGGTTGCAGAGAGACCGGCGTTGCAGTCCAGTGGTACATCGCCTGGTACCCGATTGTAGCCTGAATCCAGTCAATTATCTGGATCTTGGAGAGCGGAAGATCGTATGTGGCTGTAAATTGCTGGTTGTAATTTGTAATTGTTCCGAAGGAGAAGAGCTGATCCCAAACAACCTGCTCATTCGATTTATCAATCTTCCCCGGAGGTTCATTGACAAAAGCATTGGCATTTGCAACCAGTGCAAACTTCAGAGATCGTGCAAAGTCGTATTTTAAGTCATAAGTCCTGGTCCAATCCCATCTTTTGATATAATATATTTCCATTGGGATGATACCCAGGCTTTTGTTACGTAGTTGCCGTTGCTCGAATTCACGGTTCATATCGGTGCGGAAGGAAAATGAACGTGGCAGATAAAAGAAGTTAAAATCTGAAATCAGTTTAAATGCTTTTCGTTTGGACAAGAATTTTGACTTGGAGAAAGGAGTTACGTTTTTCGGCATCGCTGAATAGGTATATCCAAGTCCTCCCGTATATTTCTTTTTAAGATCGTATTCGATGTCTACATTCCTGTGATAAATTTCAGAATAGGCATAGCTTACATTAAAATTCTCAACGTCATAGACCTTCGGTTTTTTACTTCCTACCCTGTCTTTTCTGACATTCATAAGGTTGAAGTTCTTTCGCTGGGTATAATCCTCGCGGAGCATTTTTACGGAATCCTTCTGACTCTTGGTGTCGAATGTTTTCAATTCATCAGCGAAGATGATATCCGGGTTAAGAGGATCGTATTTCGGGGAACTTTTCAAGATTGAATAGTCGAAATGAACGGGAATCCTGATTCCTGATTTTACAGGGAAGAACTTACCAAGTTCGAGGTCGGTATCGAATCCGAAAGCTGTGATGGATTCCATCTGACGTTGGGTCTGTTTCTGTTCGATTGTTCCGAATCCACTGCTGCTGTAACTCCCTGTAAACTGAATCCGGCCAAGATCTGCCAGATCTGCAGCAATACGTGCAGTTGCTGCCCATCCGCCCTGCGTATTAAAATCGCTGAGGCGGAGCTCATCAACCCAGATTTCGGCACATTTGCCCTGGCCATCGTCATCGGTCGACTGGCTTGTCTTTTTTGGATTTCTGACCCCGATCATAATCGCCTTGACATCACTGATGGTAGGAGAACCAAGAACAGTAATACGGTTTTTACCATCGTATTCAACAAAAGGAGTCTCTGGAGATACCGTGTTTCCAGGCTGTCTCATTGCAATATTCCGGTTTTCCTTTGCTGAAACCAGTTTATCTAAGCTCATGTCAAATGCATTTGCATCCGGCCATATTGCATCCGGCTTTGAGGCTGTTGTTCCCCACGGAGTGAAAGTTAAAGGAATCTCATATTCATAATAGTTCTGTGTAAAATCTGAACCCACCCGCATAAAAATGGTAAGATCACCATTCTTGACAGTCTGGCTTCTGATGGATTGCTCGGCATGAACAAACATTAACAGCCGTTTAAACTGGCGAAAATCAAACTCGCAGGTTTTGTATGCAGCCCGTGCATCTCCATCAACAAGGTTACAAGTTTTCAGCACCATCGACTGTTCGTTCAATTTTTGCTGGTTGGTAGATCCCCAGTTGGTTTCACGGTCAATTCCAGGAGGCATTACGTAAGGGATGGGCTGCTTGGTTCCGTTTTCTTCAATACTGACAGTGGAAATATCAAAAGCTGTCTGGTTTTCATTGTCATCCGGAATATATTCGCCAGGTTGCAAAAGATCGTAGGCATATTTCCTCCATTCACCCCTTGAAAGCTCGAAAGTAGCGAACCGGCAAACGATAGGTTTAGAGAATCCTTTTAAAAACATGCGCAAAAACCGGATCGAGGTAAAATCATTGAGGTTTCCGATGGTTTTATCAGGTGTACGAATAGGAATCTTGAACTGATACCAGTTTACATTACCCCGGGAACCATTGGCAAGGGGGATATCCGTAGCGTGGTAAACATTTGTGATATAATTCGTTCCGGCTTTCATTTTCTCCGGCGACAGATGAACCACATACTGATAATAGCGTTCGGACTCACTCAATGTATTGTCTTTATTGATGTCTTCCGTGTTAGGTAAAGAAGTCGCCATTGTAGGATAACTCTCCGGAGAGTTTTGAGGTGAAGGAGAGTTCCCATCAGGGTTATCATACCTCTTATAACGGTTCAGGATACTACTGTAAAACGGGTCATTGTCGTAATCCGAACCACGGAAATAATGAAAATTGTCTGCTGAAGGATCATTGAATGCGCTTTTGTAAGCATCGGAGCTGGTTCCGTAAACTGTGCCGACCTTCTCCAGGTATGATTTACTAAAAAAGCTCCGCTCATCGGCATCACGCAAACCATCATAACCCACATCCTGAAAAGGTCTTGAAGTAGCATTGTTGTCAAAAGCATCGACAAGTGCCTGAACATTTGGAACACGGCCCCAGAGAGTAGTATCAACATTGGTAATCACTTCCGATATAGGCAACCCGTTTTCAAAAGATTTTCTTCCATCCCGAAGGATATCTTCAGATACATCACCAAGGTTAAAATAAAGGTCGCCGGCTGAAGTATCAGCGGTAAACGGATCCATCATCCAAAACTCAATATACTGGATATTAGTAGCATCAAAATCTGATGTTTCGATCTTTCGCATGATGCCACCCCAGCGGGTTTCCGGAGATGCAAGCAATCCGTCAGGATTGATCCCCTTGGAGTAAGGAGACGACTGGACATCGTAATTATAAGGTCCACGCTCGGCGGGGTAATATGCGAGGTTAAGCACTGCCAGGTTAACCGGAACACCATTTAATGGTTGTTTATTTGGAAAAACTTCTGTCTCCCAAACCTGGCGGACAGTGTTTTTCGACAGTTCCGTGGTATTGACATTGGAAGGAATTAAATTCTGATTCCGGTCGTAAAATAAAGGATCAATGATATAATAAGCCAATTTTGACCGGTTGAAGCCGTATCCGAGTTCGCTATTCTGGACTCCTTCAGGAAACATATTGAGAGCAAACTGACCTTGCGGAGTGCTGGAAAGAAACCAAGATCCTACATTCTTCAGGTCAATTGTTGAACGGGTTCCTTCAAAATCATCAATGTAGGATATCCCTGCTTTTCCGATAGTTTTGGAGTGACCCGGAATGAATTGCGCAAATTCTGCGTCAATGGAAACATTAGAAATTGCTTTGGTAGTAAGAAATGGAAGTGCATCAACAATTCTTGTGATAAGCCTGGATTGAGTGCGATAAGATAAATTTAAACCCCAAATGGTATTGGAGATCGGTTCATCACCATAGTTTACCTTTTGTGTTAATGGAGTTTCGTTAAGATTAAGGATTGTTCCACCAACAATGAAATCTTTGTTGAACTTGTAATCGACATGGGCTCCCATCAAACGCTTGGTCTGGATATTGAACATCTGGGTACTTTCCATGGAGATGTTAATCGGAGTTCCTGAATTCATGATCCCTTCGTTAATGATCCTGACCCTTCCAAGCGTATAATCAACCGTATAATCTACATTCTCATTCAAAAGTACTCCTCCGGCTGTAACCCTGACCGATCCTTGCGGGACATTTAAGGCATTCAAAGAGATTTCAGAGCCTGCCGTTGATTTATAAAAACCATCCAGAACAAATTTGTTTTTATCGGGATACTGCCTGGCCATGGTTTTCGTCATTGAGTAGAGTGAATCAAAGCAATACTTCGATGCAAGCTCAAGCGATCTCTGCGGATCCAGCGGATCGTAGATAGAATCTCTCAAGTCGTTACCAAAAGGTTCAAGGACAGAAAAGAAGACTCTCCCATTAGAAGCCTGGATTGTACCGCCACTCCTTGCCGCACCGTCAAGAAAATCAAACATCCCGTCAGCCGGAGGATTCAGTTGTTGATTCAGGTTATCAAAATTTAGAACCCTCAGCAATGGAACACCACTGATTCGACCTTCCGTGAGATAGGCAGTAGGAACACCATTTTTGTTTCCTGAATACAGGATGTTCATGTTAAAATCCGTGGATTGCACCTGGTATGCGCTCAGAGAATAAACATTTTTCATCATCAGGGTCCACAAAGGAATTCTTGTGTTCAGTGAAGTACTCTTAATCAGTTTTACAAAAAGATTCTTAGGTGAAAAAATTCCCTGGTCAGAAAATTCCCCGACCTGATACACAGTGGTATCGCCAACAACCTGATATTGATAGGCAACTCCAAGCACCTGATCAGCATTGAGCGTGGTATTCAAGGAAACAAATCCCAACTTGGGGTTAAATGAGTACTCTGATGGCAAAAGCTTGCGGGCGCTTTCAACTTTTTCATAATCCTGTCCGGAAGTAAGGAAGAACGGAGATCCCTTCAGATAGGCTGAAACTTTATTAATATTCCGGAGGTACGCGGTATCACCAGCATGCGGAAGCAGGACGTTCAGCAGGTTATTGGATCTGTCGCAAGGACTATGAATACCAGGATCCCCTGTAAACAAATGGTTGAACGGGTTGCTTTCGGCGAGATCCATAAAAGCAACGATGTTTCTGTTTTCGGTGATTGCAGCACCGATATTTGTAGCCCAAACTTCAATCTTAAGAATGTTGATGTTTGATGAAACAACAGGAAGTGTCTTCAAGGCAGCTTTATAATTGTTGCGAAAATATTGTGCGAGGAAGAAGTGCCGGTTATCTTCGTACTCATCTGCCCGGATTGAAAATTTCGTTGTTTGTGCGTTTCCCTGTACCGTGATATTTTTAGTCTCGCTCTTTTGCTGAGAATAAATTGCCGTTACTGTGACTCTTCCAAATCTAAGTTTGGCCTTGATTCCAAACAGGCTTTCGCTTCCCCGAATCAGCGTACTGTTCAGGGGCAGGCTCACATCTCCTCCTTCAATCAACTGGATGATCTCGTCTTCCTTCCCTTCATATTTAAGTTTCAACTTGTTCTCAAAATCGAAAGTGGCCTCTGAATTATAATTGACCTTGAACTCTATTTTGTCACCGATCTTAGCGATGACGTTCATCTGGATCTTCTCCGTGAAATCGAAATTCGTTTGCCGGCGCTGACGGGTGCTTAACATCGGATCATCCCGGCGATTGGAGACGAGCCCGAAAGAAATTTCAGCAGATCCCTGTGGCCGGATATCAACTGTGTTGTTTCCAAATATTGTCTCGAACACTTTTCCTCCAATATGAATCTTTGGAAGAATGCCTCTGTTGTTATCCATACTCGAGGCCTCAGCGCGTTCCTTCCAGTATTTCTGCAACAGCTGGTGCATGTCCTGATCCTGATATTCATCAAAACTCTGCGTAACTGGAATTCTGTAAGTAAGTTTCCCGACTTTGTAAACATTCACATATTGACGTGTAACAGGATCATATTCAACTGTCAACTTCAGGTTGGAGGGATTTTTTAAATAAAAATTATTGGAACCGGAAGAACCTGGCAAGGTTGCATCATCATCAAAAGGATACTGCAACCGGATTGTGTCAGATTTTTTAAGCGAGTCCGGAGGGAAATTTGGTTCAAAAGGATCTTTTTCCAAGGGATGGTTCCCATATGAAACAGAACTGCCCCAGACAATAAAAAGCGTGAGGAAAGAAAATAAGCACCTTAGAAAATAAATAAAATATCTCACCAAATTCTGCCTCGAGTTAGATAATGCTGAGCAAAAGCTATATTCAGACACCCTTTGAACCTACAAAATTTTCAAAGCATGCCTGATTAATTGTTCGACTGGTAATGCCGCCCCTTCTTTCTCAATGATTTTATTGAGTACCTTCTCGGCCATTAGCTTTGAGAAGCCAAGAATCACTAACCCTGATAACGCTTCTTCTTTCTTTGTATTGTATCCTGTTTCGACTTTTTCGCAGGGAATCAGCTCCTTTGAAAGCTTGCCCTTAAGATCCACGATGACCCGCTGTGCTGTTTTAGCGCCAATTCCTTTGATCCCCTGCAGGAAAGTGGCATTCCCCTGACCAATAGCATTGGCAACTTCCGAAGGTGAAGCAGAAGAAAAAATCATCCTTGCAGTATTTGGACCTACACCCGAAACGCTGATCAATTGCCGGAAAAGTTCCCGTTCTTCGACCTCAGCAAAACCATATAGTATCTGGGCATCTTCCCTGACAACAAAATGTGTGAACAAGCTGCAATCCTCTTCTTCTTTGAGTTTTGTATAAGTATGAATGGAAATGTGCAGGATAAACCCGATCCCATTAGCCTCAATCACAACATACGTTGGATTTTTCTCTACCAGTTTGCCTTTGATAAATTCGTACATTGGTTTCCGTCGAAATTTTTATCTGATCCCGGTTGTAAAGAAAAAAATAACCTGCAATACCTATTGATCCAGAAAGTTAATTTCTCTGAGCGACTGTTCAAGCTCCCTGTAAGAAATCGGTTTTGACAGGATTTTTTTTCCCCTGTCCAACAAAAACATGGTCGGTGTTGCGTAGATGTTATATTCATCGGTTGACTTACTGTTAAACCCTTTCAACTCGCTGGCATTAAGCCAGTTCAATTTTTCATTACTGATAAAAGTGGTCCATGCTTTACGATTTGTATCGAGGGATACGGTAAGTACTTCCAATCGCTTCGGTTTCTGCTTATCGTATAACTGTTTTACTTTGGGCATCATTTCCACACAATGACTGCATTGGCTTGACCAGAAGATCAACAGCGTATATTCGGATGATATGGCAGATAAACGGATTGGCCTCCCTTTAATATCAGGCACTTCAATATCCGGAGCGATCTTTCCAACAGATATCTTCTTGAAATTTTCCAGTTTTTTTTGCAGATTAGTCTTCCTTGCCTGGTCTTCACAGGAAAATGGATCCTGGAAATTATCAGCAATGTAAGTAATTACTGCATCAAAATGATATTTATCGAATCCTCCTACAAAATAATCCAATAAAAACTTATACACATCTGGATTTACTGTTGCTGCACTCAAAATGATTGTGACCGCCTTGATGAATTCTGTTTCCAGCTGTTTCTGAGAATAGCGATTATTGCTGAATAAGGATAGATATGAAACAGCTTTATTGACCCAGGCATCACTTCGAAGCAGTAATGTATCCTTAAAATTGATCTGGTCCAGAAAGTGATCCTTCAGCCATTTCATCCTTTCTTCCTTTGACATACCGGCTTGTATAAAAGGAGCTTGCTGCAACCTGAAAATTCTGACAGAATATGAGTCGGGATAAAGTAAAGAGATTGAGTCGAGAACTGTTTTCTGTCTTTTTTGAATAGCCTCAAACTCTCTTACAGCCAATGAATAAAAGGCGTCCTTCTCAGGATAATAATCCAGGACAGGAACAAGTATTTCCAGCTTGGCCTGGTTCTTCCTGTCCATTCTCATATAAAAATAATAGCATTGGTTTTCCGAAGAGGAAAGGAAACGAACGCTATCTGCAAGTGATTCCGAGTCAGTTACAAAATCAATATTCTCATGGTTAAGCACCAGGTTGAGGTATTTTTCTTTTCCTGTCGAGATGCGGTAAAGTCCTTCAGGAGTTCCGGGTTTCAAAGTAAAGGCAATATGTCCAGATGGATCCACTACCGTTGAATCCATCAAAGTATATTTCTCTCCGTAAATAGAGGATAAAAAGATTTTTTTACCGGATGAGTTTCTGATTTCCCCATGAACCGTGTTCCCTGTTTGCGAAAACAGGTGACCCGTGAAAAAAATGAAGATAATGAAAAGGATTGTTTTCATTTCGGTATAGTAAAGTCTTTCTTTATTTTTTGGCA
The DNA here is from genome assembly GCA_903915465.1 of uncultured Bacteroidales bacterium. Taxonomy (GTDB): domain Bacteria; phylum Bacteroidota; class Bacteroidia; order Bacteroidales; family FEN-979; genus FEN-979. Next base: position 20,029 of record CAIWTA010000098.1, read on the forward strand.
GAATCTTTCCCCTTTTTTGCAGCTTTTGCAGGTGTTCCAAGAAGATCAGTCAGTTTTTTCATCAGCTCCTCTCCTTTCAGGTTTCTTCCGATAATTTTCTGATCCCTGTCAAGCAAAACGTTTGCAGGAATGGAATTAATACCATACAATTTTCCAGCGGCATTGCCCCAGTATTTCAGATCCGAAACATGATTCCAGGTAAGATTATCAGCCTTGATAGCTTTTTCCCATTTAGCTTTATCCCGGTCAAAGGAAACACCCAGCACATCAAACCCTTTTGCGTGAAATGCCTGGTATGCTTTAACAACATTAGGATTCTCTGCACGGCAAGGTCCGCACCATGAAGCCCAGAAATCTACAAGCAGAATTTTTCCTTTAAGAGATGAGAGCGAAATAGGTTTCCCGGTAGTATCATTCATTGTAAATTCAATGGCAGGTTGGCCGATCTGGACACTCTTTAAAATTCCAATCCGCTTTTTTACTGCCTGGGCATACATTGAAGCATTGATATTGGTATCAAATGACACAGCAATGGATTCAAGTTCAGGCAATTCGAACCGGTAAGAATTCTGAAGGATGAGATAAGGACTGACCACAGATTTTCCATGAGCTTTGGCAAAGTTTACGATCATATCCTTGATGTCACGATCAATTGCATCAAATTGGGCTTCAAGTTTTTTAACCAATGCAGTATCCCCGGTTGAATCAGCTTTAGAATATTCCTGATCCAGGATTTTCATTTTTTCCTGCATGCTGTCGGATTTTGCAACGAACTGATTGAAAAGATCCTGTGTGGCGGAACCGGTAACTTCAATCTTTCCGGTACTGTCAGCATGAACCACAAGTTTTATGTCGGAATTTTCCAGGAAGAAAGGAAAAGAAAAATGTTGTCCTTTAACAACAAGTTTATATTTCTCAGGAACAACAACCGATCCTTTGAACTCAAATTCACTCTTCTTCAGCACAGCCGAATCCACATTAACCCAGCTTACGCTGTCCATCTTCTGTAAATATATCATACCGGTATCAACGCCTTTCATGGTTCCTGAAACAACATACTGCGATTCCTTTCTCCCATTGCAGGATGCAAGAATCAAACAAAGTATCAGAAGCATTAATATGTTTTTCATTTTTTTTCCTCCGATTAATGATTAAAATTCTGGCAAAAGTAGGATTTTTCAGGCAATTAATTATTCCATATTTTTACATCGCAAATGCAAATAGTATGAGAAGATTCCTAATCCTTATCTTTTTTCTTTCCTTGTTGTTATGCCATGAACATCTTCAGGCGCAACAAGAGGGTAGAATTCCTTTCCCTGCACATCATGATTTATCTGTTGATTCTGGACTGTATACTACTGGTTATCTGCATCTTGATCTCCTAAATCGTCGGGATTATGCTGAAATGGTCAATCCCATTTTGAAAACATTATTGGATGATAATTTCCGTTTTATCGATAAAAATAAAAATTTTAGCTTCAATTCATACGATGCACGGATATTCCGTTTGATCAAGGAGTATTATCCTGACCGGTACGATAGGGTAAAAAAACTCGTTGGCCAGGGAAGGTTGTTTGTTGCCGGTTCCACTGTTGTTGCCTGCGATGATAAAATTCCTTCTCCTGAATCAATGATCCGTCAGGTGCTATATGGTAACAACTATTTACGTGCTGAATTTGGAAAAGAAGGTCAGGCTTTTATGCTCCCGGATTTTTCCGGATTCGTAGCTTCGCTTCCTTCTATACTGGCACATTGTGGTTTGAAGGAATTTTCCGCACAGCTTCCACACGGGAAAATTGTTACTGATATGCCTTTCAATATTGGAAACTGGATTGGCCCTGACGGGAAAGGAGTGCATGCAGTGTTACATGCACCTGACCAGCTTTCCCCGGATATATCTGATACTCAGCAGAGCCGGCTTCCTGAATATTCCGGTGATCTTGGGCTGACTGCTTATGGTGCAGGTTCGCTGACATCACAATCATACATGAAAAAATGGAACCGTAAAAACGAATTGCTTGCAGAGGCTGCTGAACCTCTTGCCGCAACAGCCAGTTGGCTGGGAGGAATCGCTTATCCGCAAGCAACAATGAACCAGGCCTGGTGGTTGGTTCTCAGCAATCAACAGCATGATATCATCGGTGGTGGTTCTATTCCAAAAAACTATGAATATGCCTGGAATGATGAAGTTCTCAGTATGAATACATTCGCTTCTGTTCTGGAAAGTTCGGCAGGCGTTGTCACCCACGCGATGGATACACGAACCATTGGAAAAGCAATCGTGGTTTATAATCCAATCGCTATCACAAGAGAAGATTTGGTGGAAGCAACTCTGCCGTATCCGGAAGGCACTCCCGAAAATGTTGTGGCGATCGGACCAGATGGAAAAGAAGTTCTTTGCCAATTGATCACAAAATCAAAATATTCACTGACCATGCTATTTCTGGCAAAAGTTCCGGCTTTCGGACTTGCATGTTTTGATGTTCGCCCAATAAAAATAGCCTCTGACGTAAAACCAACACTTTCTTCCGGACCTGGTTTTCTGGAGAATGAATACTACAAAATCCTCCTGAATGCAAATGGAGATATTTCGAGTATCATAGATAAGAAGATCAACAAAGAACTTCTCTCTGCACCGGCCCGGTTGGAATTTTTAACAGAACATCCGGAAACCCGCCCTGTCTGGAATATGGACTGGAATGACCGGAAAAACCCGCCCATCGGGTTTGTTGTTGGAACACCGAAAATCACATTAGTTGAAAACGGACCTGTCAGGTCATCCTTGAAAATAGAAAGAACTGCCAGAAATTCCGGGTTTACTCAAATCATCAGCTTATCAGCCGGTGAAGCAGGAAGAAGGATCATTTTCAGGAGCACAATAGAATGGCAATCCAAAGGTGTCAGCCTGAAAGCTTCATTCCCGACAACGATTTCAAATAAAGTTGCCACTTACAACCTTGGGTTGGGAACCATTGAAAGATCAACCAATAATGAAAAGTTATACGAAGTTCCTTCGCATGAGTGGATTGACCTCACGGATAAATCCGGTTCGTACGGAATAAGTGTACTGGAAGAATCCAAATATGGTTCTGATTTTCCAAACGACAAAACCATCCGGCTAACATTATTATTCACGCCTGTTGCCAATATTTGTCATGACCAGGCTACTCAGGATTGGGGAACGCATGAAATTGCTTACAGCCTGTACAGTCATAAAGGTGATTGGAGAAATGGGAGACCGGATTGGCAAGGCCGTTGTTTTAACCAACCTTTACTGGCATTCCAGGTTCCATCGCATCCGGGATACCTTGGTAATTCTTTTTCCATCGTTAAAATCAGTAACCCTCAAGTGGATATCAAAGCACTAAAAAATTCAGAATCCGGGAACCTGATCATAATCCGGTTGCAGGAATTACTTGGAAAAGATGTCGAAAATATAATGATTACACTCCCCGGAAAGATCATTTCTGCCTATGAAACCGATGGACAGGAAAGAAAAATTGGCGAGGTTACTTTAAAGGAGGGTAAGCTGGTTTTGAATATGAAGAAATACGAAATCAGGAGTATTGCTTTAAAAATAGAACCACCGGCAGAAAAGGAGTCTGAGCCGACTTGTTACCCGCAACCATTGGCTTATGATCAGGATGTTGTGAGCAGTAACAAGAACAGAAAGAATGGGAAGTTCGACAATAATGGTTACAGCATTCCGGCTGAATTGTTTCCAGATAAGCTGAAAATCGACGGGGTTGAATTTAAAATGGGGAATACCGGTGATGGTCAAAACAATGTATTAGTTTGCCGGGGCCAAAAAATCCCATTACCAAAAACCGGGAATTATAATCATCTTTACTTCCTGGCATCGGCTGTAAATGATACCACCGGCCTCTTCCGGGTTGGTGAGTCCAAAAAAAACCTCAGAATCCAGAGTTATGACGGTTACTTAGGTCAATTCGACAGAAGAATATGGGATAAACTGGGAAGAATCAAAGCAATTGAAAAAGGTTTTATTAAAAAAGATGAAGTTGCCTGGTTTGGCTCTCATATGCATAAAGATACCACTGACCAGCCATTCCGGTACTGCTATATCTTCAAATATGGTTTTGAAGTAAACCCTGTTTCCGGATACTTGCAATTACCTGATAACGATGCGATAAAGGTTTTTGCAATCACTCTGGCCAACGATCCTTACGATCATGCAACGCCTGTTCAACCTTTGTATGATGATTTTTCCGGGAGGAAAAATTTTACATTGGAAATTGAGAAAAGGATCGTTTCTGAAGATTTTATCCCAAAAGCATTAATCATTTCTGCCAATAGCCTCAACCTGAACGACCTGCCTTATAAAGTCACGATGAAAGATTATGCTGATCTGCACAGTCCCAATGGTGTGACAGTGAAGTATTTCTATTCCGGTGCAGAGAAGATCCAGGGAATTCTTCCGGTCCAGGGGCAAGTCGTTTCTTCTTACAATGACGGCATGTTTGACTTACTTCCATCAGATTCACTTAAAGATGTTTGGTTTGAACAAGGTGAAGGCAGGCTTATAATTGATTTGCAAAATTCATTAGTCATTGACAGTATTCATGTTTTTTCATTGCTCGACACAAAACGTGGGCCCCAGGTATTTTCGCTTTGGTCATCTGATAAGAAGGATCAGCCCACCGTAACCGGAGATCCAAAAGCCAGTGGATGGAATTATATTGCCAGGTCTGCTCCTCCTGATATTGATGAAAACAAAAAGATTGTTTACACGATAATACCAAACAAAGAAGCTCCATTAAATTGCCGATACCTTCTTTGGATCAGCGAAGAATCAGGTCATGGCCCGTACTATTTCCGTGAGATCGATGTTTTCGAAAAGCAGAAATAGCAGGAGTTGAATTCTATCGTATATTTGTTTATTAATAGATATTAATATTATGATTCGCAGTAAAATGGATTCTTCTGAACCCGAAATGATCCTTGAGAAGATCCGTTATTACTGCGGATATGAGGAAAGATGCATCAGTGATGTAGAGAAAAAGCTGGAAGGTTGGTCTGTTCAAAAGAAAAGAATACCTGGCCTTATCAATGCGTTGCAGAAGGAAGGATACTTAGATGAGGAGCGATTTGCGAAAGCCTTTGCCGGGGGAAAATTCAGGCTCAATAAGTGGGGTCGGCAGAAAATCGAATTTGAGCTGAAACAAAGAGGAGTTCCCGAACTTATGATCATGGAAGGACTTGCTAATATTGATGAAAACGAATACAATCAGGTGCTGAAAGAGCTTATTCTCCGAAAACAAAAAGAGCTCAAACCGGAAACAGATTTGAAAATCCGGGAGAAAATCATCAACTTTGCTCTTGGTAAAGGATATGAGCTGATCCTCATTCTTGACATGATGAAGAATCTGAAAATTTAAAAAATTATATGATTACACAGGAAAATGTAAAGAACATCCAGGTAAGACTGGATGATTTGAGGAGGTTTCTTTGACGTTGATAAAAAACTTTCTCTTGTTGCAGAAGAAGAACAACTCACCCAGGCACCTGATTTCTGGAACAATTCCAAAGCTGCCGAGCAGGTACTGAAATCCATACGTGATAAAAAATCCTGGACTGAAGCTTTCCGTAAAGCCACCGATAGTTACGCTGATCTTCATGTTCTGTACGAATTTTATCTTCATGGTGAAGGTGCTGAAGCAGATCTGGACAAGCATTACGCAGAAACAATCAACCTGATCGAAGATCTCGAATTCAGGAATATGCTTAGTGGAGAAGAAGACAAATTCAGTACCATTATACAGATCAATTCAGGTGCCGGCGGGACCGAAAGCCAGGATTGGGCGCAGATGCTCATGCGGATGTACATCCGCTGGGGAGAACGGAATAGATACAAAGTCAAAGAACTGGATTTCCAGGAAGGTGATGTGGCCGGGCTCAAATCAGTGACACTTGAAATCGAAGGCGATTATGCTTACGGGTATGCCAAAGGCGAAAACGGAGTTCACCGCCTGGTAAGGCTTTCTCCTTTTGATGCAAACCATAAACGGCATACTTCTTTTGCTTCCGTTTATGCTTATCCGGTAATCGACGACGATATCATCATTGAGATCAATCCCGCTGAAATTACCTGGGATACATTCCGATCGAGTGGCCCCGGGGGACAAAATGTAAATAAGGTGGAAACGGCAGTACGTTTAAAACATGAGCCCACCGGGATTGTCATTGAATGCCAGGAAACCCGCTCCCAGGGTCAGAATCGTGAAAAAGCCCTGAAAATGCTGAAATCTCAGCTATATGAAATTGAATTACGTAAAAAACGTGAGAAGATTGCCGAGATAGAAGGAAATAAGAAAAAAATCGAATGGGGAAGCCAGATTCGTAGCTATGTACTTCATCCTTACAAAATGGTAAAAGATGTACGCACTGGTTATGAAACATCCGACACCCAAGCCGTTCTTGATGGCGACCTGACAAATTTTACCAAAGCATTTTTAATGGAATTCGGAAGAGATAAATAATTTCTTATGTTGAAAATTTACCATAACCCGCTATGCAGAAAATCGCGTGCCGGTTTGCAACACTTACAGTCCAAAGGCATTCCGTTTGAAATCATTGAATATATCAAGAACCCTCTATCGGAAAAGCAAATCGAAAAACTCTTAATCAAACTGAATATCCAATTGGAAGAGATTATCCGGAAAAAGGAAGATTATTTCAGGAAAAACCTGAAAGGGAAAAATTTTCAAACCCACGAATGGATCAGGATACTTTCACAGAACCCTAAGCTTATTCAAAGACCAATCGTTGAAATTGAATACAAAGCCGTCATTGGAGATCCAATAGAAAATATTGACCTTCTTTTTAAATAATTTTTTCAAAACTAAAAACTATGAAAACGCGGACAGAGAAAGACACCATGGGACCCATTGAAGTTCCGGCTGATAAATACTGGGGAGCACAGACACAGCGATCCATTGAGAATTTCAGGATCGGAGATCCCGCTTCCATGCCGAAAGAAATCATTCAGGCATTTGCCATCCTGAAAAAAGCCGCTGCTTTGGCAAATTTTGACCTGGGTGTCCTTTCCAAAGAAAAGACGGATCTCATCGTGAAAGTATGTGATGAAATTCTTGCCGGTAAACTGGATGATCAATTCCCGTTAGTTGTCTGGCAAACCGGTTCCGGAACTCAGTCAAACATGAATGTGAATGAGGTGATTGCCAACAGGGCACATGTATTACATGGAGGTTCACTTGGGGAAAAGACCATCATTCATCCAAATGATGATGTGAACAAATCACAATCGTCGAACGACACTTTTCCCACAGCCATGAGTATTGCGGCTTACCAAAGAGTCGTCGGTACGACCATACCGGGAGTGGAGAAATTAAAAGATACATTGTGGCAAAAATCGACAACCTTTAAGGATATTGCAAAAACCGGGCGAACCCACCTGATGGATGCAACACCACTGACGTTAGGACAAGAGTTCTCAGGGTATGCGTCACAGCTCGATCATGCCGTTATCGCTTTAAAAAACACGCTCCCGCACCTTGCGGAACTTGCACTTGGCGGGACTGCTGTGGGTACCGGTATGAATACGCCAAAAGGTTATGATGTTTTGGTTGCAAAAAAAATTGCAGAACTTACCGGATTGCCTTTCATCACGGCACCCAATAAATTTGAATCCTTATCCGCACATGATGCCATGGTGGAAACCTCTGGCGCATTAAAGACTTTGGCCGTCAGTTGCATGCATATTGCAAGCAATATGCGCCTGCTTGCCTCCGGCCCCCGTTGCGGGATAGGCGAGATCATGCTTCCGGAAAATGAACCCGGCTCTTCCATAATGCCCGGCAAAGTCAATCCTACCCAACCCGAGGCATTGACTATGGTTTGTGCCCAGGTTATCGGAAACGATGTGGCAGTCAATATCGGAGGAATGAATGGCCATTTTCAGCTGAATGTCTTCAAACCTGTGATCATCCGGAATGTTCTTGAATCTGCTCGACTTCTGGGCGAAGCCTGTGTTTCTTTCAATGATAACTGCGTTATAGGAATTGAACCCAACATGGCAGCCATCAATAAAAATCTTGAAAACACCCTTATGCTGGTTACAGCACTGAACCCGCACATCGGATATGACAATGCAGCAAAAATTGCGAAGAAAGCGCACAAAGAACACAAAACGCTTCGTGAAGCCACCTTAGAGCTGGGATTAATGACGGACGAAGATTTTACCAAATTCGTCGACCCAAAGAAGATGCTGGGGAATTAAGAGTCCGAGGAAAATTTACGATTGGACGATTTCCTGATGACGAATGCAAAATGCAAAATCTAAAATGACAAAATAAAAATAATAACAGTCACCACATAAGCAGCCTTGGCTTCTTCGGTTCCCGTGAAGCCGGAAATCGAACGAAGTGAGATAGAAGAAGGCGCAGCTGCGCTGTGGTGACGAGGCCCGCCCGGCCTGAGGGCAAGAATAGTTAGAAGATATCAAGGCACGCGTTACAAACGCGCACCAGCAGGTATTCTGCCTTGATAATGGTCGATGGTTCGTTAAACTTTATGGATCAACTTTATTCAAGTCCAAGTTATGCGGCACTGGCTGGTATTCAAGATGCTGGAAGTGATCGAAAGTCAGTGAACGGTTGGACTTCGTGGAAAACAGAAGAAGGTGAAACAATAGCTGATTTAAGAAACAAATTAAGTTTAAAAGAATAATGCACAGGCGCTAACAATCATTGAACATTAAAAGGAAAGTGTAACTTTGAACAAGCCTGTCAGGAATATTACAATTCCCGGAGGAAGCTTATAACTCTTCTCAAGATGAAAAAACGACTTATCCTATCATTGTTGCTTTGTTCAAGCCTTGCTGTGTTTGGACAGTGGTATCAGACCAATTGCCTGTTAGGTCAGGTCAGGAATTTTCTTGCTTCAGGATCAGAATTTTTTGTCACCACAAGCAAAGGATTATATGTTTCTCCCGATTCGGGTAAAACCTGGAGAACCTTAAAAGCTGATATTGATGTGGAAAAAATTGTAGTACATGGGGGCACTATCATCACCGCCAGGAATCAAACATTATTGCGATCAAAAGATTATGGCCTCAGTTGGGAAGATATCAGTGCAAATTTTCATCCTCATTCTTCCAACAATATCATACGGACAATTTTTTTTCATGACCAGCGGTTATTCATCGGGCTGGGCTATAGTGATGCAATGTATCATTCGGATGATTACGGAGACTCCTGGATAGAAGCCCCATACGGATTCCCATACTTCACCTGGGGTTATCATACAATCGACGATTCGGAACAGAATGACAGCAATATGTATGTGGGAACAAGCGGCGGAGTTTACCGTGCACTCAACTGGGATGGAGACTCCTGGCAGGAGTATAGCAATGGAATTCCACGTACCCATGAGGTTTACCCTGATCAGGTCAGGTGTCTTTTATCTTTCAACGGGAAATTATTTGCCGGAACATTTGACTGGAAAGGCATATTCGTGTCGGCTGACCAAGCCGTATGGTGGACTTACAGCGGCCTTGACGAAAAATTAATTTATGATCTTTGTGCCAATGACTCACGGATTTTCGCAGTGTGTAATTCATCTGGATTATTAACCAGTGACGATGAAGGACAAACCTGGACAAGTAAAGGAATGACAAATGATCAGCCCTATCTTATTTCGACATTGGGATCAAAAACTTTTGCCAATACCTATACATCGGGCTTCCTTATAAGTGAAGACCAGGGAGCTTCCTGGATTCCCCCGAACACACTCACAAATGGTTACGTGACCGCAGTTTATTGCCATAATGGGAAACTACTGGCCGGGACTTCAAACAAGGAGATTTTCATTAGCAGCAACCAGGGAACTACCTGGGATAAAAGCACGATCATGCTCAATTGGGGAATTACCAATGGAAACTGGATTAACTGGTTTTATTCGTCCCATGATACAATATACGCGGCCACCGGGTGCTCAGGTGTTCTCAGATCCGATGATGGGGGTGCAACCTGGAATTTCGAAGGCAACGGGTTGCCCTATGCTACATCCGCTTACCAACCGGTCCGGATATTAGCGGCAGGCATTGATACGATATATGCAGGAACTGAAAATGGACTCTATAAGACAGGGATTAGCTTCACATATTGGAGAAAAACAGGGTTTACAGGTAAAGTTTTTTCATTGGTAATAAATGATTCTGTACTGTATGCCGGGAGTGATTCGGGAGTGTATAGTTCGTCAGACAATGGAAGAACCTGGAATCTTCAAGGTCTGTCACAGGACAGCGTTCTTTGCCTTACTTTCTCACAAAATCAATTGATGGCTGGAACAAACAAAGGGATTTTCAGACAAGACAGGGCTTCAGGTCAATGGATCCAGGTAGGCGGAGGTACTTTGTCAGGGCACATAAGAAACATGATCCCTTATTATTCGAATCTTTTTGTTACTGCTGGTGATGGTTCTGTTTTAATCACACGCAACAATGGAATGACATGGACTGATGTGTCGCAGGATGTTTTTGACACGGTCACAAACCTTACTATTGTCGGTAGTTTTATTTTCGCTTCAACATTTGGAGAAGGAGTCTGGATGCGTAACCTGAATGAAATTGCTGGTGAAGAAAAATATGTTCAACCGGATTTTATCACATTGCAACCTAATCCTGTACGGGATAAGTTGTGGATTCGGATTGATCCGACGGAATCGGGAGAGGTAGTAATAAAAATAATGAGTGCTATAGGGAAGATCTGTCTGTCGGAAAAAACCTCCATGAATAAACTGGAAAACAATATCATTGAGTTGAACTGCGCCAATCTTTCACCTGGCTTATACTTGGTTCAGGTGAAACTGGGAAACAAAATAATAACGAAAAAGATAATTCTCCAGTAAGACTAACCTGACCAGCCGCGTTTTGGATTAACCCCGGTTTTTAATCTTTTCCATTACCCCGAGCTAAAGCACGGGGTAATTCATTTTCCCACTGAGCTTTCTATTTTGGGTTAAAACCAAAAATAATAACAGTCACCAAATAAGCAGCATTGACCAGTGTGGTCACGCCG
>CAIWTA010000099.1 GCA_903915465.1 uncultured Bacteroidales bacterium
TACTAAACATGGAAACGAAATTCAAATATAAGTCCTGCTAATGCCCGCACTGCGGCTGCAAGCGGGGCGTTAGGTGTTAAATAAAGAAAAATTGATGGCTATGAAAAATATTTTTCTCCTGTTTCTAATCCTTTTTTATTTGAGTTCTACGGCACAAGAACCACCGTACTTACAAAAATGTGTTGCATTTATTGGTGTAAAAGATAAAAAAGGCAAATTGTATCAAATTGGCACTGGTTTTTTCATCGGTTTAAGAAGTACTAAAGACACATCTAAAAGCTATCTTTTCCTGGTTACTGCCAAACATGTGGTTTTGGATTCAAACAAAAAATTCATAAAAGAGATTTATTTAAGGTTAAATACAAAATTTGGGACAGCAAAAGAAGAATTGATTCAATTATACTTCAATAAGAAACCAAATATTCTAGTAAATGAAGATAAAACTGCTGATATTGCCGTCATTCCAATTCTAACTGATCTTGATCGGTACGATGACTATACCGGTTCAAAGTGTACCACCTATTCCGGAGCAAAGTGTACCACCCATTCCGGGTGAAAGTGTACCACTTTTTTAACAAGATTTAACATTTGAAAAGAGCTGATTGCCAGGTGAGACGACCTGACAATCCGGCAGAAAGTGTACCACCCGGCGGGAAGTGGGTTTGTAACGTATAAGAGACATTTAAAACAATGTCTCATGTCAAACAAACCCATTATTATGTTACAAGTTCGAAGTATTTTAATGCTCATAGGTGACGGATGGTCGTCGCGGGCAATCGCCAAGCATCTTGGCATTCATCGTAAAACAGTTGAAAGTTACCGGGCCAGGATCCTGCTGAGCGGAGAGGCAATAAGCGCTCTTCGGGTGATGGATGATGCTGAACTGGCCAAGGTGATACATCCTAAAACCAGGGACGTTGTCCAGGATAACCGGCAGATGGATTTTAAGGCCAGGATACCTGGGTTGAGAACAGAACTGCATAAAACGGGTGTGACACGCCAGTTGCTGTGGATCGAGTATCTGAGGGAGAAGCCTGATGGTTACAGCTACTCACAGTTTTGCGATCTGTTGACAGCCTATCTGCGGCCCCTTGAAGCCGTCATGCATTTTGAGCATCAGCCCGGGGATGTATTGCAAGTTGATTTTGCCGGAGACAAAATGAGTTATGTTGATACGCAAACAGGAGAGATTATCGAATGCCCGATGCTTGTTTGTGCTTTGCCATTCAGCAGCTTTAAATATGTTGAGGTATTGGTTAACGCAACCCAGGAGCACCTGTTCAACGCGTTGAACCATTGCATGGAGTTTCTCGGTGGAGTGCCCCGATCAGTCAAATTTGATAACCTCACACAGGTAGTGATCAAACCTGGCAGGTATGAACAATCCTTTACCGATATCAGTAAGTCGTGGGCCGTACATTATCAAACCCAGTTAATGGCAGCAAGGGTTGCAAAGCCCAGAGATAAACCATCGGTGGAGAAGGAAGTCGACCTTGCTTACAAGTGGATTATGGCTCCTTTACGCAACCATATCATGCATAGCGTAAAGCAGATCAACCAGGCTATCCGTCCGCTTCTTGATGAGTTTAACAATAAACCAATGAGTCGCGTGACATACAGCCGCTTTGACCGGTTTAAAGCAGAAGAACAACCGATTCTGAGAATGTTGCCAGATGTCCCATTTAGTTACAAACACAAGACCCGGGGTAAAGTTCAGAAAAACTATCATGTTATCCTGGGTGAAGACTGGCACCAGTACAGTGTACTCTATCAATACATCGGGCAAGAAGTGTCAGTGATCTATGATCTGGATTGGGTGGAGATTTACCTTGGCTTTAATCGCATTGCCATTCACACACGGAATTTTAAATACCGGGGATATTCTACCCTGGATGAGCATATGCCTCCAGAACATCTCAATCAGAAAGAAGTACAAGGTTGGGACGCGGATTATTTTTTAGGGAAGGCAGAAAAAATCGGGTCAGGTACAGTTGAGGCCTTGAAGCGTGTTTTATCTTCCCGCCCTTTCATTGAGCAATCCTACAATAGCTGCCTTGGTATCATACGTCTGGCCGATAAAGTCGGGTATCCCCGGATGGAAGCAGCTTGCCGGCGAGCCATTCAGGGTATCCGGGTCAATTATGGGATTATTAAAACCATTCTCGATAAGAACCTTGACAAACTTCCTCAGCAGGAAGAAATCCAGTTTTCATTACCACTTCACGACAACCTGCGAGGAACGGAGGCCTATCAATGATCCCAGCCATGTATCGATCTCTCTTGTACAGCGTCATGAGAATAACCGCCCGCATCCGTCAGCCCACATGGTTATTGCCCATGCCACTGAAACAGCCCGATTGTGAATTGAGAATAACTTTCCCCAACCGCACATCCCTGCCTGAAGTTATTTCCCAACTCACAATCACAACACATACATTCTTTTTTTTTAAATTAATTAATCGGGACAAGTCCCGCAAAAACCAAAACCCATGAACACAGAAGCAACGATTGACCAATTACGTAAACTAAAACTCACAGGAATGGTTCATGTATATGAACAAGTACAATCACTTCCGGCACAGGATAGACCCTGCGCCGATCTGTTGATTGCCCGGCTGGCCGAAGCAGAACAACAGTATCGTATGCAAAGAAAGACACAGTTGTATCTTAAATCAAGCAAACTCCGGTATAATGCCATCCTGGAGCAGGTACATTGTAACCCCGCACGTAATCTTACTTCTGAGCAAATGATGACCATTGCCACCTGCGATTTTATTGAAAAGGCTGAAAATGTGTTAATTACCGGTGCAACTGGCTGCGGAAAAAGTTTCCTGGCTTGTGCTATCGGTCGACAGGCCTGCATGAGGGGATATAAAGTAATGTACTTTGGCATTCAACGATTAATTGAAAAGATCGCCCAGGCAAAACTTGACGGAACTTTTGTAAAACTGCTCAACCAAATCGAAAAAACCCATCTTCTGGTCATTGATGATTTTGGACTACATCCACTGGATACAAAAACCCGGCTTGCTCTTCTTCAAATCCTTGAGGATCGGTATGGGGTTCACCCGACACTTTTCACATCACAGTTGCCAGTTCAACATTGGCATGAATACATTGGCGAGCCAACTCTGGCTGATGCAATTATGGACAGATTGTCAGGTAATACTCATCGATTTGAGCTAAAAGGAGAATCTCTTAGAAAGAAAAAAATATGAAAATAATCCGTAAATTTGATCAGCAAATCCACCCCTGAAAAAGTGGTACACTTTGTACCGGAATAGGTGGTACACTTTCACCGGAATAGTCACATAACTGACCGTTTGTCTCTTTTCCATTCCAGGAGACTGAATATTGTCCGCTTTTCATTTGATGGTTAAAAATCGTTTTTATAAGCTTTCCTTGTAA
>CAIWTA010000100.1 GCA_903915465.1 uncultured Bacteroidales bacterium
GATCTCGTGTGCTCTTCCGATCTCAAGTTCGCGGGTACGTTCTTCAAGAATCGTATTGAAATTATCATCCATATCTCCGGCATTGACCAGATAGGCACATTGAGCACGGTTTCTTAGCAGGTTGATATCAGCAGCCGCGCCGGATTTATCTCCACTGCGTTGTTTAGCTTCTGCCCGTAGCAGGATTGTTTCGGGAAGACGGATAAAATAATCGTCTCGGAAAAGGTTACTCCGGTTTTCACCATCGGCTAATCCTGTATAGCTATCTGTGGCGATTTTGCAGGAGATAGGAAAACATAGGGTACGATTGTTTAGGTTGGTCGTAGCATCTGTGCTTCCATTATACATTTCGCTCCATGGAACATCCTTTTTAAAGTAAGTTGATGTAGCGACATTGCCTTTAAACCTTCTGCGCAAAACAATTTCAGAATTGCGGATATCTGTTCCCCACTTGTCAGCATAGATGGCATCGCGGGTGAAAAATGTTGGCATTATTTGTACAATACCACGTCCACCTACATCTTCCAGGGTTCCTGTGAGGTTGTTTTTGGTACCATCGCGGAAATCTGCACCATAAGTACGTGAATAGGGCAATTTTGAACTTTTATCTTCGGCTTTGTAGGCTGCATATTAGATTTGCATAGCCCATACACACTCGGTATTCCCATCCTGATAATTGACATTTCCTTCCTGGAACATATCCCAGTAATAGTTGGTATTTTCTTTTACCGTATCAATGGGAGTTGCCGTATTGCCGGCCTGATAAACAGTATAAGCTACCGATGACAGCGTTTTTCTTGTTCCAAAACGTGAACCGACCAGTTTATAGGTTCCTCCATCAATTACTTTAGATGCAAAAGTTATTGATTTGGCAAATGCTGCTGTAGCGTCGCTGGCCTTGTTATCGGCTGCCAGTTGGGTGCCCATAGCGAGATAAAGTTCAGCGAGGTTGTGCTGACATGCTCCTTTCACCAGTCGGCCACCAGTGGTAGTTGTTTCGGGCAGATCACCTTCAATGGCTTCCAACTCAGTAATTGCAAACTGGTAAGTTTCAACTCGAGTTGAACGTTTGTAATCATACTTTGGAGCGGTTGAAATATCTGTGACAATCGGGACACCTCCAAAAAGTTCAGCAAGGTTACGATAAGCAAATGCCCGGAAGAACCTTGCCTGAGCTTTGGCATACGCTTTTTCTGTTGCTGACGACCAAGCCATTTGGGGCAGATCGGCGGCATAAAGTGCAAGGTTTGCCCTGGAAATCACCAAATACCAGGCATTATAATTTTCATAAAAATTAGTATTGTCCGCATTGATATTCCCGTAATTATTAAAAGTATTCGCTTTACGGATGCTTGCTACGTCAAACATATCGGTTCCATTCCCTCTGAACACAAAGATCCATGCCGCTTCATTGGGATTAGCCCATAGGTCGCGCAAATAGGAGTAGATGGAAACCAACACCTGATCGACCTGAGCCGATGTTGCAAAAGCATTGTCAACGGTGTAAAATGTCTGGGGATTTTCCTTGAGGAATGCATC
>CAIWTA010000101.1 GCA_903915465.1 uncultured Bacteroidales bacterium
ACGAATTGTCGCTGGGTTTTGTGGAAGCTTTAAAAACATTGAAAATGCTGGGATTTGAAAAAACTGTAACCAGAAGTGCTGATGATTGGAAGGAAATACCAATCGATTGAATTTAGAAATAAAAGAATAAAAACAGCACTTTTCAAATTTCTAATTTTGATATGAACCTGTCGGATTATGTAGTAAATTTGTAATTACAGAAAAGGGAATATGGAAATTCGGACAGATTTATATCTAGGGGATTGCAGGGAGAAACTCGAATTATTAGAGGACAATACTATTGACCTAATCGTTACATCTCCACCCTATGCTGATCAGCGTAGGGATACTTATGGAGGAATTCATCATGATAAATATGTTAAATGGTTTTTGCCGATTTCGAACCAACTTCTAAGAGTGCTTAAACCTACTGGTACTTTTATTCTAAATATCAAGGAGAAAGTTGTTGATGGTGAGAGAAGTACATATGTGATGGAACTTATCCTGGAAATGAGAAAACAGGGTTGGCTTTGGACTGAAGAGTTTATCTGGCATAAAAAAAATAGTTATCCGGGCAAATGGCCGAATCGGTTTCGTGATTCTTGGGAACGACTTCTACAATTTAATAAAGACCGTAAATTCAATATGTACCAGGAAGAAGTAATGATTCCTATGGGAGACTGGGCAAAAACAAGATTAAAAAATCTTTCTAATACTGATAAAATTCGTGATAATTCGAAAGTCGGGAGCGGATTCGGAAAGAACATTTCAAATTGGCTGGAAAGAGACAAAGCATATCCGACAAATGTCTTGCATTTGGCAACAGAATGTAGTAATAAAAATCATAGTGCGGCATTTCCTGAAGAATTACCGGAATGGTTTATTAAACTCTTTACGAAAGAATACGATACTGTGTTGGATCCCTTTATGGGTTCAGGGACGACTTTAATCGTTGCCAATAGAATAAAAAGACATTCCATTGGAATTGATATTGTTCCTGAATATTATGAAATGGTAAATATGCAGATAAATCCTGTCGAGTTATATCTATTGGAGTCAAACTCAAAATATGAAAAAACTGGATCTAAAAAAAGCCACATTATTCGTTAAACAGAACATCGGTGAGTTTCATCAAAGACGTTTAGAAACTTTAATTAAAATCAAACTACGGGCGGTTTTAAAATCAAAAAATCCTTACCTTTTTAAAGCAAAAAATGTTTCATCAGCTAATGAAATCGTTGAAGGCATTTTAAATGCATTTCTTTCTTCAAGTGAAGAAGGCATTTTTGGTAATTGGCTTGAAAGACTGGCAATCTTTATTAACGATTCCGTTTACAATGGTAGAAAAGCAGGAATCGAAGGAATTGATTTGGATTTTGATAAAGAAGGTCATCGGTATCTCGTTTCGATTAAATCTGGTCCAAAATGGGGAAATGCCAGCCAGATAAAAAAAATGTGCGACCAATTCGAATCAGCTAGGAAAAGATTAGCAACTTCAGGTGGTAAAGGATCTATTATTTGCGTGAATGGTTGCTGTTATGGAAAATCCAGATTGCAAAGTGAATATAAATCAAAAGGGAATTATTATAAATATTGTGGAAAAAGATTCTGGGAATTAATTTCAGGTGATTCAGACTTGTATATAAAAATAATTGAACCATTAGGTCACGAAGCAGCTGAAAAAAATAATGAATTCAAAATCTCATATGGTAATCTTGTCAACAGGTTAACAAAGGAATTTTTAGAGGATTTTTGTATGAAAGATGGTAGTATTGATTGGGAAAAACTGCTTGTTTTCAATTCCTCTTTTGAGACAACTCCATCAACGAGATGAAGTCAGGATTGTGAGATTCAGTGAAAAATTTATCCAGTGTACTTCATCAAGTAATGTTCAATACCGGCTTCAAAAAATTTTTCCCCCTCTTTCGCAAATCCGTTACGTTCATAAAAACGAACCGCTTTAACTTGTGAGTGAAGGTAGATTGGCTTCATGAGAGGAAGAACATCTATCAGGACTTCTAAAAGAATCACTTTGCCAAAACCGCGGCTCCGGAACTTCGGCAAAACTGCAAACCGCTCTAACTTGATCTCCCCGTTTATTTCCCTCCATCTTGCCGTAGCAACTGTTTTCCGACCCATACTAAGCAAGTAATGCTGGGCTTCTTCGTCATTTTCGTTTTCAAGTTCAGCATCAACTCCTTGCTCCAATACAAATACTTTATGCCGGATAGCCAAAGCTTTCTCCGAAAGCACCTCATCTTCTGATGTGAACCTTTTTACGACCAGCATAACGTTTACCTGAATTCAAAATTACAATTTTCTACTGAATTGAACAACTTATAATCCTGATGTATCTGCTGAATTTTTTTATCTTCGCTGAGAACAAAAATTGTAATGATTACCCAGGATACTATTGGAAATATTCTTTCTGCTGCCAGGATTGAGCAGGTTGTGGGTGATTTTGTTGCTTTGAAACGCCGGGGAGTCAACTATATTGGCCTTTGCCCTTTTCATAATGAAAAAACACCCTCCTTTACGGTCTCTCCGGCAAAAGGCATATTCAAGTGTTTTGGCTGTGGAAAAGCGGGGAATTCGGTTAACTTCCTAATGGAGCACGACCATTTTACGTATCCGGAAGCATTGAAATTCCTCGCAAAAAAATACCAGATAGAAATTGAAGAAGAGCAACAATCACCGGAAAAAATAGAAGAACAAAACGAGAAGGAGAGCCTTTTTAACGTGAATCATTTTGCCCAGCAATATTTTGAGAATACCCTTTTTGAGCATGAAGAAGGAAAAGCTGTTGGCCTGACATACCTGAAAGAAAGAGGTTTCAGGGAAGATATTATCCGGAAATTTCAATTGGGCTATTCAAAAGAAGACCGCACGGATTTTTCAACCTTTGCCCGGGAACACGGCTACAAACCGGAGTATCTTACCAAAACAGGATTATCCATTCAAAAAGAAACCCGGCTGATCGACCGTTTTCACGGACGTGTGATCTTCCCAATTCACAGTGCTTCCGGACGAATTATTGGGTTTGGAGCCCGGATTCTTGGCGCAGATAAACAAACGGCAAAATACCTGAATTCCCCGGAATCCGATGTTTACAACAAGAGTAAATCTTTATACGGTTTATTTTATGCCAAAAATTCCATCATCCTTAAAGACAATTGTTTCCTGGTAGAAGGATATACGGATGTGATTTCCTTAAATCAATCCGGAATTGAAAATGTGGTGGCCTCTTCGGGAACTTCCCTTACCCAGGAACAGGTAAAGCTGATTCAGAGATATACTTCCAACATCACCATCCTTTACGATGGCGATCCTGCCGGTATCAAGGCTTCCCTGAGAGGAACGGACATGATCCTCGAACAGGGAATGAACGTCAGGATCGTATTATTCCCGGCAAATGAAGACCCGGATTCTTTTGCCCGGAAAAACCGTGCAGCAGACGTAGAATCCTTTCTTGCAAAAAATGCAGTGAATTTTATTCTTTTCAAAACTCGGTTACTTCTTGCAGAAACTGCCGGTGATCCTATCAAAAAGGCTTCCCTGATCAAGGAAATCGTGGGTACTATCGCGCTGATTCCTGATGGGATCAGCCGTTCCATATACATTAAAGAATGTTCTTCCATGATGAATGTGCCAGAACAGACTCTGATGAATGAGATGAACAAGATGCTTCGGAAAAAATTCTCAAAACCAATTCCGGATCAGGGTAAGTCTGCATTGGACGAAATTTCGTTGCCTGAAGTAACTGCTCCGACCCAGGTTGAATATGAATTGAATTCCAGCGAAACACAGGAAAAAGAATTGATCCGGCTCCTCCTTCTATTCGGAAATGAAGATCTGACACCGGAACCAACAAACGAACAAGAACCGGTAACGATAAAAGTGACCAGGTTTATCATCCAGGATATCCGCAACGATGACCTTTGCTTCGACGTACTTCTCTACAGGAAAATTTTCGATGAGATGGAAGAGTTGATGAAGAACGATGTTATCGCAGATAAAGATTATTTCTTCCGTCATGCTGATCCGGCAATCGCAAAAACCGCAATTGACATAAGCATCCTTCCATATGAACTCAGTGAAAAGTGGGAAGAAAATAAAATCTTTGTGGACGCCGAAAGTTCCCGTCTGATGGATTCTGTTTGCACTGCACTCTATACATTTAAATCCAGGAAAATAGATCAGATGATCGCTGAAAACCAAAGAAAGATGAAAGATTGTAAATCAGAAGATGAAATTATCATCCTGATGAAGGAACAGTTCAATCTGAAGAATATTTCTCTGAAAATCAACCTGGAACTGGGAAGAATCGTGACAAGATAAACAAGTCATTCCTTAACGAATACAACTTCCCTCGTCCGGTTGCTGTTCCAGTTATCCATCAAAGCTTTAAAACTTGCATATTCAGAAGGATCAATAAGCCTTTTCGCAAAGTGTATGCTTTTGGTGACAGTTATCTTCCCCTCGTTCTTTTTCACTTCAAAAACGAAAAAACCCGCTTCATTCCTGATTTCCACCTTCTTTTCTACAGAGAAAGAATTCATTCCCAATGGGAGATTAAAAATCAGTTCATAACTTTCATCAAGCAATGACGGGATCTCCAGAGATGTCAGTCTTTTTTGTGGCAACAACTTGATGCCCCAATTATCAATCCCACTGGTAATAGTCGGAAGGGAATAAAAATAATAATTTGTGTCGTTGCGAAATGGTTTTTCTTTTTGAAATGAATATTTGACAAACGCTTCAACAGGCCCTATTGTGATTATTTTGAGTTCTTTCAGGTCTGATGATGACAATCCTCCGCCAATATAGGGTTTCATTTTATTCTGATCGCGTAACATCAAAAACCATGGATCACAGGCTTTTGTCAAAGTTACAGAAACATCACCGCTAAGTATTTGTTTCTCGCTGATTGCGAAATTTCCCCGCATGGAGAGTATGTTTTCTGCTTCTTCAGGTTTTTCAAGTGATAGTTTTCCATTCGGCTGCATGGATACCAGAGTCTTCCCGGAAAGTGTGAGGCTCATACTCTGGGGATTTAGCGTTGAAACCGATAAAAACAACGAGCCATTTTCCTTGAGAATTGCTTTAACGAGAATGTCGTCCATGTCAAGTAAGGATCCAATCTTTTCTTCATAAAGGTTATTCCTGACGACAAGCACCGGTTCTGCTTCTATTCCCGCTTCTTTCAGAAGTGCAACAAGCAAAACGGCTTTTTCAGATAATGTACCGCCATTGCTTTTCCAGGTTTCCGTGGCAGGCCGACAAATGAAACCAGATGACCGTAGAGGAATTGGCCACAACCGGACTTCATTGACAACTTTTTCCTGAAGCTTCAGGACGAAACCAATATTTTCATTGCTCTCGAGCTTAATATCTTCCACTACCTTTTTCATCTCAGCATTTATGCCATAGGAAAAAGCTCCCTGCTTCATGAAATTGGAATATACATAGTCCCGGTCAACAGCTGTGCTGAAAATCAACCGGGGGTAAAGTTCATATCCGCCTTTCTGAAACTCTTCAGGCGAAATGGCAGGAACATCCTTCATCTTCCATGTAAAAACCCGGAATGACCCTTCTTCAGAGATAGCCGGTTCTGTTCTTTGGTTAATAAAATGATAATTCAAATTCAGGTTCAGTGGGATTCGAACCCGAATGATTAGCTCCCTGACCGGCTCATACTCAGCCATCACTTCATTTCCCATGAGTGCAGGATAAAAATCCTTGCGGGAATGAAGGGTGTAATCCAGGGTTACCACTGCATTCCGCTCCGTACCCGTGTGCGTGATAACCATTTCCCGTAAGCCATTATAGGCCGGAGCATTGGCACAAAAAGATGGCAACACTTCATTGAACGCATTGGGCGGCGAAGAAACCTTTTTCCCATCAGCCATTACGGTATTTGCATCATTGATTTTCAACGTCTGAAAAAGCGGGTGATAGACTATGAATGTTTCGCCATATAGATTATGAAATGCCCGGTAGGTCTGTAATTTTAATTCTTTCCTGTAATGGTAATCCATGCTGCCATCGGGATTCAACGTAAACTCTTTTGTAAGCTGAAGGTAAACGGCATCATAATTTTCCTCCTGAGAATAAAGAATTGCAGTATTAATGAGTGAAAAAAAGGCAAACAGGATTATCAGTTTGGTTAACTTCATGATCATGATTTTTAAAGAGTGATCAATGACTAATTTGAAATATTACCGGTTCTTCTGTCAGTGAATTCTGTGCATTGACAACATCCCGGAACTCAGGCCAATCCTGGGCTTCATAAACCCGCTTGCCGAGTGTCACCTTGGTTTTCACTGTCAGGTTTGTGCCGGATAAACTGTAACTTCCTTTAAACGAGCAAATACTCCCGTCATTGTTCTTTTCCTCTGGAAGTGAAATAATCTTTACATAAGACGGAAGTTTAATGGTTTCATTCATCTCAACCTGGCGTGAACAACGATCCTTGAAAGCATATTTCCTTTCTTTCAGGCTGGTTTCAAAAGACAGGTGCGGCTGAATAACCTTAAAAATCCCTGCTGCCGTTAGCGGAGTCATCATCATTATGCTGCCTGAAAAATCAGCATATTCCGGAATACGGAAATTAAGTTTGATCTGGATGGGACCAGCCATGTAATTTATCGGGTCACCATATTCAACGGCGCTCACTTCGGCCAACGGAGAAATTTTTAGAATTTCCTTTTCTACAATCTGAAACCATTGCGTCTTGCTCGAATTTCTGAATAATCCCCTGACAGAAGCATCTGTCTGCCCTTCGGCAGAAAGAGAAAGGCTGCCTGTCAATGTACCATCTGCAGATAGTGTAGAATTGATAGTGACTTTTAAATAATGGTTTTCCGGAGGTGATAAAGGAGTTGTAGCAAGATCAGCTCCCTCCGGCAATCCCATCAGGTATTGTTGTTGTTGTTCGGCGCTGGACCATAATTCACGGACAAAAGGAACCCAGGTCGGATCAAGTAAATGATATTTATTGTCTTTTAATTTGACGATTGTCACACTATGATTAAACTGGTCTGCGGGAACATAATCAATTCGGGATCCCGCCATAGTCATTGCCGGATACGACTTGAATCCCGCTGCCCGCAACATCGTGATCAACATACCGGCTTTGTCTTTGCAAACTCCACAACGATCGCTGAAAGTCATGGCGCCTTTATGCAATGTATATCCTTCTCCACATCCCATCGAAATACCGGAATATCGTATCTCGTCGGCTACCCAATGAGTCAGACAGGAAATCGAATCCTGTTCAGTCTTGCTTCCTTTCAGGATATCATTCACTTTAAACTGTACTTCCGGAGTCACATGAAAACTTCCAAAAACTTCATTCACTTTATAAAACCATTTTGATTTGGAATACCAGTCGGGCGATGTAGAAAGAAGGAGTTTTGTTGCCACATCAGAGAGCGCAACCATGCGGGATTCACTCTTGATTGGCAGAATCTCTTTTTTTGTGAAAGTATAGACCGTCTTGTCTCCCATAAATGAAATTGAAGATTGCAACTCCCCGTTATACACTTCGTATTGCAATGGTTTGTCTTTCGGCAGGATGATCCGGTAAACTTTGACTTTTACAGGGGAGCTGTTCCAGAATTCAACAATGTCATAATAATGTCCTTTCATCGGCGGGATATATTTGCTATCGTCATCATCAACTCCTGTAAGCAATGCATAAGTAAACCCTTTCCTGAACTGTACCACTTCCACGGCATCACCTGGATTCAGCCGGCCGATCTCAATCATTTTCTCTCTGGCACCCCAGTAAATAGCTCTGGCTGGTGCAGGATAATCCATCACCAACTTCATGTCCAACACCTGGATACTGCCATCATTCCTGTAAATGACCACTTTTTTTATTTCTACAAATGCAGAAAGCGGATCATATCCGAACTTCACCACATTCATATCCATTGCGCCTTTGTAATTGAGGATCTTGGTCAGGGTGTGAGTCGTGATATAGCTCAGACCACTTTCTTTGACATTCACGAGCGTACTATCAAAAACAATTAACAGGTTATCATTGGTGTAAATTGAAGCATCACCGGCAGATTTGATCAAATCCTGCATCGGGTGGTTGTATCCAAAGCTGAATACTGTTGACAAAAGAAACAATAATGAGAAAAAGTTTTTTCGCATAGCAGAAAATTTAATATTTACGATTTACATGATTTACGATTTTGGATTTGATTGATGATTGACGATTTTGAAAAATTACCAAAATCAGATTCTTTAGGAGAATTGGATCTCAACAATTTACATTTCATTCGTAAATCGTAAATCTTGGCATTCGTAAATTGAAAAAATGTTACGTGGTCATTTTAAGCATATTGAGCTCTTTTTCTTCCAGGAACCTCCATTCTCCACGAGAAAGGTTCTTCTTTGTAAGTCCTGCATAACCTACCCTGTCGAGACGAACAATTTTATAATCCAACTGCTCGAAAATCCTTCTCACGATCCGGTTTTTTCCTGAATGAAGTTCTATCCCTAATTCTTTTTTATCCTTTCCGTCACCCACATATTCAATCGCATCCACTTTGATAATGCCATCCTCCAACTCAATTCCTTCCTCTATTTTCTGTAGGTCACTTTTTGACAAGTTACGGTCAATTACTACATGGTAGATCTTTTTAATGCCATATCGTGGATGCGAAAGTTTCTTTGCAAGTTCACCGTCATTAGTCAGTAACAACAATCCAGTAGTGTTCCTGTCAAGTCTTCCAACCGGGTAAATACGTTCTTTACAGGCATGCGCAACGAGGTTCATCACCGTTTTCCGGTCCTCGGGGTCGTCCGTGGTTGTGATGAAACCTTTGGGTTTGTTAAGCAAAACGTATTTGGGTTTTTCCCGTGACAATGTTTGATCACCATATTGAATTTTATCATCAGGAGAAATTTTAGTTCCCAGTTCGGTCACTACCTTTCCGTTCACCTTGATTGCACCGGCTTCGATCAGTTTGTCTGCTTCTCTTCTCGAACAAATACCTGCATTAGAAATATATTTGTTCAGCCGGATCGGTCCTGCAGGTAATGTCTTCTCCTCATCCTTTCGCCTGTTTCCGGATTCTGGCCTGGAAGGACGATCAGAACTGGTTTTACGATCGTAGGAACGCTTGGGTTTTTCTCCCTGATTATTTGGGATTCTTCTGCGTTCACCGGTTCTTTCCTCATTTCTGCGTGGTATGGCCGGGTTGCCTTTACCTGCTGGCCTTTTGTTTCTTTCCGTCATCTTTTCCTGAATTAATTGTCACCCTGTTCAAATGCGGGTTTTATTTTAAAACCGTCGTATTTAATCTCTGTTCCGTTCTTGTAAGTAATGATAAGGAAAGGAGTTCCATCGTAATTATTAATGATCCAATCACCTTCTTTCTTTCCCATTATATAAGGTCCTTCATTCCTCACTTTGCCATTGTCCCAATAATAAATATGCTTGCCATCCGGATTATCATCTATAAAATTTCCTGTAAACGAAATGGTGCTGTCAGTTTTTACGCCATCTGTAACAAGGTAATAGGATGACCATTTACCATTTTTCAGGCCATCCTGGTAAGCTCCATGTTCAATGAAATCTCCGGAAATCGTGAACCATTCACCATCTTCCAGACCTTTCAAATATTCCCCATTTTCTATAATGTTCCCGTTTTCGTCATATTCAATGTGTCTGCCATCTTTTAATCCTGCAATATATGACTCTTCCAACTTCAATTGCCCGTTATCATAGAACCATTTCCAGGTTCCAATAATTTTCCCCGAATTGCTGTATTTTCCGTTTTGCTCAAGCTTTCCGTTTGCGTAATAGTATTTCCATTCTCCTACTGGTTTATTTTCCTTATAATCTCCTTCCGAACGAAGTGAACCATCGGGGTAATATTCCTTCCAGTGTCCTTCTTTTGTTCCATCTT
This sequence comes from uncultured Bacteroidales bacterium, assembly GCA_903915465.1. Classification (GTDB taxonomy): domain Bacteria; phylum Bacteroidota; class Bacteroidia; order Bacteroidales; family FEN-979; genus FEN-979. Next base: position 9,906 of record CAIWTA010000101.1, read on the forward strand.
CAAGCACAATTCCTTCCCCCAGGATAACACCATTTTTGTAGATCAACGATTTCGTTATCTGACCTACCGTGTCATATTCCCTCCGGATTCCTTCAGGAACGCCATTTCTGAAGGTTCCAATTGCTTTTATCTTGCCATTAGGATAGTATTCATTTTGAATATCTAATCTGGTTACTTCTTCGGCATCTTCCTGTTTCACATCAAGCACATATTTGGTAACACTGATCAGATCACCATTTTCAGCATAATTTTTAAAATATCCGTCTTTTTTATCATCCCGGTAATTTCCTTCCTCCTTCACATTGCCATTGCTATAGAATGTATACCATTTTCCCTGTTTCAGATTGGATTTGTCCCGGCGATTGATCTTTATCCTGTCTATTACAAATCCCCGCTTGTATTCTATCAATGTTATAATGTTACCCTCCTGTGAATATTCCTTGGCCAGACCCTGCTCCAATCCTTTTATAAAAGGTACCTCCGATTTCAATTTCCCGTCAGGGTAGTAATACCTTGTATAACCATCTTTTATATCATCCCTGAAATTTTCTTTTACGGTTTCCTTGTCTAAGTAAGTCGTTTTTATCCCGTTTTTCTTACCACTCCGATAATTCACCTCCAGGATGAGTTTACTTTCTTCATTATAAAATTTCCACGTACTATCCAGTTCAAAATACTTCCGGTTTCCTTCTGATTTGATTTTCCCGTTCTCACTGTAAGATTTCCAGTATCCATCAGGCTTCCCGTCTTTCATTAACCCTTCGCTGGAAAGCACACCGGTTTTGTAATAAAACTTCTGATTTCCATTAAGAATTTTTATTGTATCCTGGCAAAAAACAGTATTATTTAAAAACAGATAACAAACAACAAATAAGATCAGCGTACTACTATACCTTTTCATAAAAACCAACTGGTTATTTAGACAATTCAAGCATTCTAAGTATCGGTGCTTTTGCTTGTTCCAATAATTCTGAAGATAAAGTAATCTCAGGCTTTTCATATTTCAGGCAGTTCAGGAGTTTTGGAAGTGTATTCATTTTCATGTATGGGCAATCATTACAGGAACAGGTATCATCAGTAGGTACAATCAGAAATTCCTTTTCCGGCGAATATTTCTTCATCTGGTGAAGAATTCCTGTTTCCGTAGCAACAATAAATTTTTTTGCAGGATCTTTCTTAGTAAATTCCAATAGTCCGCTTGTTGATCCAACATAATCAGCAAGTTCAAGAATGACTGCTTTACATTCCGGATGAGCAATTAATTTTGCCTCAGGGTTCTTTGCTTTGAGGTTGATTATGGCTTCTGTACGGATAACATCATGAACTTCGCAAAATCCCTGCCAGATAACCATGTTCCTCCCCGTAAGAGAATTAATATAGTTACCAAGATTTCTATCCGGGGCAAAAATAATTTTTTCATCTTTTTTAAATGATTCAACGATTTTAACTGCGTTACTGGAAGTACATATTACATCAGACAATGCTTTAATTTCTGCAGAACAATTTATATAAGATATTACTACATGATCAGGGTACTGCTGAAGAAATTTTTTAAATTCTCCAGGAGAACAGGAATCAGCAAGAGAACAGCCCGCATTCAGATCAGGAAGAATAACTTTCTTCCCAGGATTGATTATCTTAGCCGTTTCAGCCATAAAATGAACACCGGCAAACACAATAATATTGGCTTGTGTTTTTACTGCTTCCTGCGATAATTGCAAGCTGTCGCCTACAAAATCAGCCAAATCCTGTATTTCCGGAACCTGATAATAATGCGCCAGAATAATAGCATTTTTCTCTTTTCGTAAGAAGGAAATCTCTTCCATAATTTTAAGAGAAGCAATGAAAGACATAATTATAAGAAATTTTTTAAAATATTATTTTAACTATGTAATAGATGTTAGAACTGTTAGTTTTTTCCAATGAATAAATTTGTTTTTTGAATTAAAGGATATTCATTAACAATAAAAACAAACTTATCAAACCGTACTTTGTTGTTTTTAAATTAAATATGTTTTTTGAAAAAATTTGTTAATATCTTTTTTGTTGAAAAAAAATTGAAAAAGTATGATAATTTCACTCTATAAAAGATGTTAGTAATTTCTATTAGCTTGTTTATTGAGATCGTAATTTGGTTTAATTTTTTAATTGTATGGTATTTTCAATTTTTTTTTAACAAAGTTAAGCAGATATCAACATTTCATTGTGAAAATTTTAATAATTTGATTCATAGGCAATTATTTATGTGCGTTTTTTGTTGAGAATTCATAATCATTAATTTATCATTACTTTTGCTTTTAACTTACTAACATATGTTTGCATTTAATCAAATGATTGCTATAGGATCTGATCATGCAGGATTTGAAATGAAAGAATATCTGGTTAACAACCTTGAAAAGGAAGGTTATCATTTTCAAGATTTTGGTACAGATTCAGAAGAAAGTGTCGATTATGCTGATTATATTCATCCTTTAGCCAAATCTATTGATAAAGGCTCAATAGAAAAAGGTATTATTCTCTGCGGAACAGCCAATGGTGTTGCTATGACAGCCAATAAATACAGGAATGTCAGGGCGGCCGTTTGTTGGAATGAACAAGTAGTAATACTTTCCAGACAGCATAACGATGCAAATATTATTGCACTTCCAGCAAGGTTTATTTCATGTGAAGAAGCTTTAACTTTAGTCAGATTATTTTTTTCAACAAATTTTGAAGGTGGAAGACATGAAAGAAGAGTACAAAAGATTTCAGATATCTTATAATGAATAATTATGTCTAGTATCCTGGATAAATTTTTGACAGAAGCGCGGCAAAAGTCATTTGATCCGGAACATCGCCGTCGGCTTGATTTCAATATAGGGAAGTATGATGAAAAGGTAGTGGAAGGGAAAAAACAATTCTATAACCTGGAATTGGCCAAGCGCAGAGCTGCAAATCTGAAATACAAAGCAATTCATAAACTTGACCGCTACCTTGTTGAATTCGAGAAGAATTTTGAAAAACATGGTGGAAAGGTTATTTGGGCGTTATCAGAGAAAGAAGCCCAGAAAGAAATTCTTAACATTGTTAAAAAATCGAATGCGAAACTCATCGTAAAGCAAAAAACAATGCTTTCGGAAGAGCTCGAAATCAACGAACTACTTATAAAAAATAAAAGGGAAGTGGTTGAAACCGACCTTGGCGAGTTTATTGTTCAGTTAGCTGGTGAAAAACCGTACCATATCCTCACTCCGGCCATGCACAAATCAAAGGAAGATGTGGCCCTGCTGTTCCATCAGAAATTTGGGTTATCTGAAAACAGCTCCCCTGAGACGATTGCACATTTTGTTCGTGATCTGCTTCGCGAAAAATTTATCCGCGCGGATATAGGGATCACAGGCGGGAATTTTCTGATTGCCGATGTAGGCGCAGTTGCCCTGACCGAAAATGAAGGAAACGGACTGCTTTCTATCGCATTCCCGAAGATACATATTGCCATTGTTGGAATAGAAAAGATCATTCCTTCTCTTGAAGACCTTGATCTTTTTCTCCCCCTGCTTTCAACTCATGGAACTGGGCAGCACATCACCGCATATAACAATATCCTTTTTGGCCCAAAAACTGACATTGAACCCGATGGCCCTGAAGAAATGTATGTCATACTTATTGATAATCGTCGTACGGAAGTTTTAAAACTAAGAGAACAACGCCAGGCATTATCCTGTATCCGCTGCGGTGCATGTCTTAATGGTTGTCCGATCTACCGCAGCATTGGAGGATATACATATGGTGCCACTTATTCCGGGCCAATTGGTTCAGTTATCTCGCCACATTTTTTGGGATTAAAGGAATACAATCACCTTAGCTTTGCTTCCTCACTTTGTGGTAAATGTACAGAAGTATGTCCGATGAAAATTCCGTTACATGAGCTTCTGCTCTATAACAGGAACGAAACAGTGAAAAGAGGTTATACCAAATCTTCCTGGAAATTTATCATGAAGGGTTGGAAGATGGTCATGCAGAAACGATGGATTATTGACAAAACCGGATCAAAGTTTAAAAACCGTTTTATGAAGATGTTTTTTGCGAAATGGTGGGGCTCAAGGAGAGAACTTCCCAAATTTGCAGAGAAGAATTTTAAACAACTCTGGCAGGAACGCAACGGGCAGAAAAACAATTCCTGAATCGGAAATCACAGATAGCCGAAAGTGCATCCAATGTTTACGTAAAGGTGATTTATTCTTCCCAAGATTTCATTTAAAATATCATTGAATCCTGCATTTTGGGCTTTCTGAAAACCCAATGATCAAGCAATAGTAAAAAACCTCCGGAGGTGAGTATAATCAGTGGAATGGAAATGTTTTTTATGCTTCCGAAAGATGATTTTATCATGGGGAAAAGTGATATAAAATAGGGGAGGAAAGAGTTGGTGAAGAATTCCTTCCCCGGCATTACATTGCTGAAAGGAAGATCCGATGTCAACAGGAAAACGATCAATACAAGCGAGATCAAAGCATATTGCCAGGAATTCTTTAAAAAAAGCAAAAACGGCTTTTGTTCAGGAACTATTATTGCAGCCCGTTGAATTTTTGTCATGATTTCATCAACAAAAGCATCTGAAGGGCTTTCCAATGGACTTCCATGCATCAACTTTACCAGAAAATCATCTTTAAAAAAATCGTCCTTTTCCATCTAGCATCAAAGATAATACAATTCTAATTTTTTTTTACCAATTCTTGGATCTCATGGTATAATTTTTTCCGGATCCGGTGCAGTTTTACCTTCACATTTGATACTGTAAATCCTGTGATATAACTGATGTCTTCAATCGAATTCTCATTCTTGTAAAAAAGCGTGATCAGCAGTTGATCTTCGTCAGGTAATGTTTTCAAGGCCTTTTCAAGCAATACCTGTCTGTCGTTTTCTTCCATTAAGTGCATATTTTGCTGAACTTCATCAGTAGAATAATTTGAAACAACAGATTCTTCCATCGGTACAAACTCCAGCTTCTTCTTGCGCGTCTTTGAAATCGCCGTGTTATATGCGATCCTGTATAGCCATGTAGAGAACTTCGATTTTTTTTCAAATGTTTTTAGCGAACGATAAACTTTCAGAAAAATATCCTGGGCAATTTCCTCTGCATCTTCCCGGTTGTTCAGGATCTTTAACACGATAGAAAAAACAAGGTTCTTATGTTTGGCAACCAACGACGCATAAGCTGAAACATCTCCGGTCAAGACTCTTTCAATGTAATAACTATCGTCCTGAAATTTCATTCTCTTGCTTAGACGTCAAAATAAATAAATGGTTACAAATGGAATTCTCATTTGATTTACTAAAGTAGTGAAATATAATATTAGCCATCTTTGAAAATCTGTTCTTTTTTGCTAAGTTTGTAACTGGTTCTTCAAATACAACAAAATCAAAATGGGGACAACATACATGTTACATAAATGGCGGGCCTTGTCAGCTCTACCCTTTCTGATCATTTTTTTGATTCAAAACGCTCTGGTTTCTGCTCAAAATCCTGATGGTCCTCTTCTTGACCAGGTTCCCGCATATTTAAGGCAGTACCGGCCATCACCGCCAGGGCTTCCTTTATCTGATAATGTGATAACCGTCAATAACTGGGATAACTATGGTCTTGGAATTGATTATGGGGAAAGCAATATAGCAGCTCATCCGGCGGTTCCTTCACGGTTCTTCACCGCTTACAATATCAATGGAACCCATCATACTGAAAATGGACTAGATTGGGAAACCAATAATCCCGGTTGGACCAACATGGCCGGGGATCCTGTGGTTGCTTACGATAGCATCGGCACTTTATTTTATCTCAACATGTATGGCAATCCGATCCAGGGTGCCAAGGTCGTCAGGTCAATTACAAATGGGTTAACATGGGAACCTCCCGTTATTGCTGCGACAGGCAATGACAAATGCTGGCTAACCTGCGATCAGACAATGGGCCCTTTTGCCAACTATGTATATGTTTGCATGACCAATAATAATACTGGATATTTTTCCAGAAGCAGTGATCATGGACAAACATTTGAAAATACAAACAATTTCAGCACGCAAACGCTTCCCGGGATGAGCGTATGTGTTGGACCATTCGATAATATCCAGGGAGGATCTGTTTTTGTGGTTACCAATTCAGGAGATCCGTTTGCATCCACTTACACTTTTTACCGTTCCACCAATGGAGGATCGACATTCACCCTAATGTCAACGCAACAATTTGCCGGGTATGTAGGTTCTAATGTGGGCGGAAGAAATTCAGTTGAAGGAATGCGCACCAGGCCATACCCTTACATTGCTGCCGATAATAGTTATAACACTAATCGTGGTCGCCTTTATTGCGTGTACGCTTCCAATGATCCGCCGGGAGATGGGAACAGACCCGACATCTGGTGTCGTTATTCCACCAATGGCGGTACTACATGGTCTTCCGCCAAACGGGTTAATGATGATATGAACACACAAGCCAATCATCAATGGCATCCGGCTATCTGGTGCGACAAACAAACAGGAAGATTCTATGTACAATGGATGGATACCAGGGATACTCCTACACATGATAGCGCATTCATTTATGGCACCTATTCCGACGATGGAGGGATAACTTTCCAGCCAAACCAGCGGATTTCCAATAAAAAAATGAAAATTGATTGCCCTACTTGTGGCGGAGCAGGAAATCCCAGGTACCAGGGAGATTACAATGGAATTGTATCCAATAACAAAGTTGCAATGGCAGGATGGACCGATTTCCGGAATGGAACATTTATGAGCGTTACATCCTATTTTCCCGACTTTGCCATGGCACTTGACAGGACCGCCGACTCACTATCTGCCCCTAATGACAGTATAGATCTTGTTGTTTCTATCCCGAGTGTCAAACTTTATTCTGATACAGTTTTATTGAGTGGCTCAATCAGCCCTTCGCCTGCATCAGGTAGTTTGACCATTTCCTTCCCCAATGGGAACAGGATAGTAGCTTTTCCGGGTTCCGGGATAGCACGTATCAAGGTTTTGGGAATGGTTCCTTTAGGTTATTATAATGTGACGATCCTGGCCGAAGGGACGAATGGAACGCCAGTCCATTTAAGAACTATGGCTTTAAAACTAAAAAGCACAGAATATATCTGGATGTCCACAAATGCGATACCTCCCAGCATTTGTCCCGGAAGTGCTTCTCAGCTTATAGCCAACGCTCAGGGAGGGGTTGGAGCATATTCTTATGCATGGCTGCCAACAACTGATTTAAATAATCCTTCTATACGAAACCCCACTGCTTCTCCCACGGCCACAACGATGTATCATGTATTGGTCAGTGATACCGGGGGACACACGGCAGAAGATAGCGTCCTGGTAACAATCATGAATGTCCCTTCTACTCCTGGCAGCATCATTGGGCCGGACTCAACCTGTAAGGATTCTACAGTAGTTTTTAGCGTCACAAATGTTCCCGGAGCTACTTCATACTCCTGGACAGTTCCTGCTGGTGCATCCATCATGGCGGGACAAAATACATCTTCGATTGAAGTAAGGTGGGGTAACATAATAAGTGGGACCGTTTCGGTTATTGCCGGCAATTATTGTGGAAACAGCAATCCAAGTGTAAAACAAGTAAGTACTTTGATGCTCCCCGTAACTCCTGGCCTAATTATCGGGCAGGATAGCGTTTGCCAAAGCTCATCAGCGATTTTCTCTGTTGAAGAAGTTACTTTGGCAGATACTTATTTCTGGTCTGTTCCTGTAGAAACTACCATCACAAATGGTCAGAATACTAAATCCATTACCGTGACCTGGGGACAGAATGCAGGAGATATAAGTGTGGTTGCAGGCAATATTTGTGGAACCAGTGATCCGCAATACAAGCATGTAGAAGTCAATGTACTTCCCAATCCTGCCGGTGAAATTGTAGGAAAGGATACAGTCTGTCTCAATCACGCGGACTTTGTTTATTCAATACCGGCAATACCGGGAGTTACTTCTTATGTTTGGGAATTATCAGGGGGCGCTTATATAACCAGCGGAGAAGGGACTGATAGTGTTCATGTGAATTTTGGCCCGGATGCCATTTCGGGTCAGATATCAGTTCGTGGGATGAATTCATGCGGAGTTGGTACAGGTTCTTTAAAGTATATAAATGTTAAAACGTGTGCAGGAAGTCTTGAAAATGAAATGAATTCAGCTGTTCAAGTTTATCCCAATCCTGCAGATAATGTCTTGAATGTGATGATTTGTGGAATGGAGAAGAGGCTGGAAATATCTCTTTTGAGTGTTGATGGCAAGGAGTTATTTCAACGGACATGGGAAATCAGCGCTCCGGAATTTCATACACAAATTGATGTTTCTGGTTTCCCAAAGGCCCTTTACCTAATAAAAATTCTCAGTAATAATCAGATTTTATTCCAAAAAGTAATCCTGCAGTAAAAATAAAGTTCCGGGAATTGTAACCTTTACCATCTGGAGTCGTCAAAATGGCAAAACAAAATCTACTAACCTTTAAAACTCTGCAAAATGGATAAGGAATTTTTAATACCAATCGCTTTTTTCGCCATGGTTTTCGGAATAGTGTTCATCCTCGTGAGAAGAAAAGAACGTCTTTCCATGATTGAAAAAGGAGCCGATGCTTCCATGTTTAAATCAAAAAGTTTTGTTCCCGCTGAATTAAAATGGGGACTGCTTTTTGTGGGAATAGGCGTTGGAATTATTCTGGGAAGGATCTTTGCTGCTTACACCAACCTTGGGGAAGAGGCCTCCTACTTTTCAATGATCTGCCTGTTTGGCGGACTCTGCCTTGTGATTTATCATTTCATTGCTTTAAACATGGAGAAAAAGAACAAATAACATGTTTTAACGGAAAGGTAAAAATGAGATGAATTGTGCATTGCTATTTGTTCGCTTTTCATTGGTAATTGTGCACTTGTCACCGGGGGTAAAAATGAACAGCGAATAATGTGTAGTGAAAAAAGAATAGCTAACAGGGAATAGTTATGTGTCTTCTGAAATAATCATTTCAAGGTCATATTCCCTTCTCAATTAATAAAGGAAAAGTCTCAAGGGCCAAGTATATCGGCCCGTCTTTTGTAAGAATGCTTTCAAAAAGAATAAATGATTCAGCCCTCATTTCCGCTGAGTAAATAGACTTAAAACGTTCAATATTTCGTTGGAACAGGGGTTTATCCTGGAGATTTTTAATTCGGCCCAGTGTCAGGTGAGGCACAAGGTTCTGCCGGTCAGATTCAAAACCCAATGGATTCAATTCTTTATGGATCCGCTTCATCAGGCTTACTAATTCCTGGTAAGGTTCAATTCCGACCCAAACAACCCTTGGATCGTAAGAACTCCCGAATATCCCAAGGTTTTTCAAAAAAAATGGAAATGCTTTCGAAACAGATGCCACATTTCGCAATGCGACAGTGATTCCCGGAATTTTCTTTTCTTCTGTTTCGCCGAAAAACTTCAAAGTGATATGGATGTTGTGGCCTTCCACCCATTTAATCCTTTCATACTGAAGACTTTTCTCCAATGAATGGATTTGGTTCAGGAATTCCATATCAGGGTTTATCTTGATAGCAGCGAACAGGCGTTTCATTGCGAGAGAATTGAAATCGTGAATAAAATTAAATTTTTTATTACATTTGCGCTCACTTTGGGGGATTAGCTCAGTTGGCTAGAGCGTTAGACTGGCAGTCTAAAGGTCAGGGGTTCGACTCCCCTATTCTCCACTTACAAATATAAGAAAAGCCTTGTATTCATTAAGGATACAAGGCTTTTTCCTTTTCATTAGCTGAAACATTGCAGAAACTAATTCACTCGATGGAAATTGATCAGATCAGTAGTGTCACGAACAATCATCTCAAATTTGCCATTATAGACTGTCAGGATTCCCCGTAATGTACCTACACCGGACGGGAGTAGTACAGCTTTGAAATTAGCATATGTGCTGGTATAGACAACCCAAACGTTCGGATTCGTAATGGCAGTTCCAGCCGAATCTGCAATAGCACGAGAAGTACTTGAGTTACCCGTGATACAGAAAGGCAGACCCGCATCTGGGAAAGAAACACCATTTAAAGCAACCAATGAAGAAACAAGATTGGTTAGTATTGTAATATCAGGGATGTGACCTGCATTAATGACAACAGGTTGAGGATGTGGACCAGGTAATCCATCAGGAAGCACATGTGATGCAATCATTGAGGCAGGAATTCTGCCAATTTTTCCCTGGTAGGGGTACCCAAGTTGAATTGCAGTTCCATAAGTCCCAAGGTATAGGTCTTTGCATTTGATATGTATCTTTTGGCCAACAGGAAATTGATAATATAAACTTGTCTGATTAAGAGAAATAGTTATCCCACCTGTGTTATCCTGGAAATAAAGAGTTCTATAAATATTACCTGATTCATCATTGGCGGAAATTATGGCTTCGATGATAAAATCACTGGTTATCCTCAGCGTATCTGCGGTGTGGTTTGCATTATACCAGTTCTTCAGCCAGCCAATACTGACTGTAGTTCCGCTTGAATCTTGTTTTGTTGTAAAACTAACCTGATTACCATATCCGGTTCCGACGCTATTCGTTGCATAAGCCCTAACATAATAAGGTGTAATCGTAAATAGTCCTGTGATACTGCTTGTAAAAGTTCCGGCCCCACTCCCGTCAGTTGTTATGAGATTGAGGATTGTTGGGTTCTCTGTAGTACTCCAGCAAACACCTCTGCTGGAAATCGTGGAACTGCCTTGTGAGTTTACAACTCCACCACAAGTAGCTGTAGTTTGTGTGATATTACTAATGACGTTAGTTGTCACTACTGGTACTCGCAAGGTGGCTGGAGGGTTAGTATTTGTACTGTCCTCTTTCTTCTTGCAACTGCTTGTAAGCATAGCAAACACTACTATTTGAATTAAGAGGTAAACCCAGAATCTGCTTCTATTTTTCATAATTTTCTGTTAATTATAGATTATCACGGCAAACAACGGACGGGATGTTAAGAATACGAAACTCACTCAAAGATAATGTTTTTATTTCCGAGCCAGGAATAATACTGCTGCTGGTTGAATTTTGTGATAAATTTAAGTATGAGCGGGAGCTTCCTTTTCTTCTTCAGTTGCACGATGATGGTTTTGATGCGTATTTGAATGTCGGCACTATTGAGAACAAATTTAGCTTTGATGCCTTGGGCTGAAATTTTTGCATATCGACCAAGTTACAGGGCAAACATCCGGGAAAGGTTATGGACGAGGATTGACATTGTGAGATCAAAATCGACTTTAATTTTTCGAACATGGAAATCGGAGGAAAAAGGTTGTTCCACCGCCTTTTTGTGAAACAAAACTTATTTCACCACCTGCTTCCTGTACGATTTTTTTAACAATCGCAAGGCCCAAGCCCATTCCTCCGGATTTTGTTGTAAAATTAGGAAGGAAAACCCGGTCCGATTGTTCTGTAGGAATCCCGATTCCATTGTCTGCTATACTGACCAGGAGTGTTTCATTTTCTTGCGTTAAAGATATGAGGATATTCCCTTTCCTCTCATTCTCGATGGCTTGTATTGCGTTGTTGATCAAATTAGTAAAAACTCTGATAAGTTGTTTTCTGTCTGCTTTAATAAAGCACATGGGCAAACTGGGAGTAAAAACATATTTAATAGATGAAAAGTTCAGGTAAAGAGCCATTACACTTTGTAAAATTTCATCCAAGTTTAAGATCTCGTTCTTTGCCGTGGGCATTTGGGCAAAATTTGAAAACTCTGAAGCAATTGAAGATAATGCTTCTATTTGTTCTATCATTGTTTGCGAAAATCGATTTAACCTAAGATCCCAGTCTGGTGCTTTATCATTCCATGCTTTCTCTAAATATTGCACACTTAATTTCATTGGTGTGAGCGGGTTTTTTATTTCATGAGCAACCTGTCTTGCCATTTCTCTCCACGCACCTTCCCTTTCAGAACGAATAAGGATATCAGCACTTTTTGCGATTTCATCAATCATCATGTTGTGTTCTTCAATTAGTTTTCCTATTTCGTCCTTACGTTTCCAGTCGATTTTTTCATTATTTTTTCCAAATGTAATTCGGCCAATTCGAGTTGTCAAAATCTTTAAAGGATGTGTGATATAGGATGAAACGAGAAGGGAAATGATAATTCCAAGAATAATTAGAAAAGCATAGACGTTGATAAATGCCACGAGAAATGAAGAAACCTCACGCTTCATTTCTTCCTGTCTTGCAAAATAGGGCAAGTTTAGATAGGCAAGGAGCTGATTTTGATCATTATAAAATGGCATATAAGCCGAATTATAATGATGGTTTCCTATTTGTTCATCAAGAATGTAAAAAGAGCTATGTGCGTCCTTTAGCTGGTCAAATGCCAATTGGTTCATCATTTTGGAAATCAGGCCTTCTTCAAATATTTCAGGGCGGGAAGAAGCTATAAGCAATCCTTGTGGGTCATACAAATTAATATCAGTGAAAAACACATTAGAAAGCTTTGTCATTTGTTCATTAAGACTTTCGCTGCTTTTCTCATCGAAGATTTCCAATGATCCGAATTTATGTTGGAATTCTACTAAAATTGAGTGTGTTCTTTCATTTAAATTTTCAATGTTTTTCCTTGCATTTAATTGATTTATATACAATATTATAAGTGCTCCAATAATAAGAAATGAAACGATCAAAATACCGGTCATCGATACCTGAACCCTCTCTGCCATACTTGTAAAGGAGGTTCTGAATAGTGTCTGGAAACGAACAGCTGAATAGAAAATGATTGAAAAAAGAGCAAAAAAGAAGAACAGATATGAAAAGGGAGCAATTGTGTCCATCACGGAGGGTTCCTTTTTGCTAATGATAAGAAAATCATGCAAATTGATTGGGTAGCAAAAATGATTACATCCATTCATAGAATAAAAATGTGCCAGGATATGAGGATGATCAAGAGGGTGGTCTAACTCAAAGCTATAATCAATATTCCCAAATCTTTGACTAAGTTTTGTATTCCGATAAAACGCATAAGAATATTCTGACAAATCTTTTCTTCGCCCTTGAGGATTATCAATCAGCAACTCCGGGTATCCTTGGTCTTTAAGTACAAGTTTGGTACTGATTTCGATGTATGCGACTGCAGCTCGCAAAGCTGTTTGAAATTTGTATTTAACTGGGATTACCGCAAGGTAATTTTTATACCCATATCCATAATCAAGGAAAAACAAATGCGGACTCCCAGTAGGCTTACCAAACTCTTTCAAAAGGTTTTGAAAATATGCATTGCAGTCATAGAGATAGTTCTGGGGTTGAATTTTCAAAATATTTTGTCCGGAACAAAGTGTCACCTGAACAGAATAATTATTCCAAACAGCCCGAAAATAGGCTCTCTGAATCATACGAGCCAAGCTGTCTTCCTTCATTGCGTAAGACATTATCTGAGTAGATCCAGAAAAACCCTGAAGAAAAGGGTCTGTTAGCATTTCACTTTCCTGTCTTGAAAACAACATTTCTACATTTGGGTCGCGTTCAACCCCCAGCTTTAAAGCCAATAATTTTCGTTTTTCCTTTTCTGCTATGTCGTTATAGTAATTAAGAACGTAAGTTGCGACAATAGAGAAAAAAATAAGAGAACAAACAATTCCGGAAAGTGAAAGGCGGATGCCTTTCTTCTCTTTTAAACCATTTGTTGTTTTACGAAACAGATACCAAACTGAAACAGATAATCGAAATGCCACAAGAAAAAAGGAGAGTAAGACGGCTGCGATAATAGTTAGCCCTATAATGCTGGGAAGAGTTATACTTGTGAGGTTTTGAAGATTCATCGACACGGAAGAGTTGACGACAAGATCCCGAATCAACAAGAGAGAAAATCCAAAACTGATACCGATAGCGAAAAGTTGAAATATCCCAATAAGGTTTCGGGTCGATCTTTTTGTTCCTGCAGTCTGAATAATATCTGGATAGCGCAGAAAAAATATATATGCAAAGAAGAGTAACAGTAAGCTGTTGACTAAAAAATCACCAAGCGAAGGTATTAATGAAGATGACGAAAAGTAACCAGGACCGAAAAGATCAGAATTATAAAGTATTCGGGGAATTCGATAAAAGAATTGAGCAAGTCGTAGTAAAAGAATAGCGATTATGACGCCTATGAGCGACAAACTCTTATTTGGCAAGAATTTTTCGATATGAATACTGAGGTTGTACAGAAAAGCCAGAAATAATAAAAAGCCAGTTAAGTAAAAGCAGAGCAGAAGATAAATTATTGACGCAGGAATTTTATTACTGTCTGGAATTACTAAACTGAACAACGGGTTCCCTGTGATAGAATAAATTTCATTTTTCCCGTTGCTTCGGGTGATTTTCGTGCCTGTAGGAATATTAAAATCTTCCTGAAAATTATCTTTAAGATATTCGTTTCTGAATGGATAAGAACGTTCAATAAGTATGAGGCCAAGAAAGATTCCTGACATGTTCTGTTTTTGGGTTACTTTGTACCAGCCATTCTGAAGTTTAAGGACGCTTGACTTTTTGAACAATTTGGATCTATTGAATGTTTCAATTCCGGGAATTGCGTTTGTTGACCAAAAAACAAGAGAGTCCTTTTCATAAACAAAAAGAGCGAGTCCTTCCTTTTCAAAAAATTCCTGATATCGTTTCGAAAATAGTTTGTTTTTTTGAAATACTGGCTTTGGAAATTCTCTGATCAGGAAATCCAATTCATAGGTTAATTTTTTCTCTTTTTTTTCGAGAACGGATTGAACGTTTTTTGAAATTATGTCCGGCAAATTCAGATATGAAAAATATTCCTGAATAATGATTGTAAAGAAGATCATCAAGATTCCAGCGATCAGGAATAACAAAAAATGATTTTTCTGGGGTTTTTTAGCAAAATTCATCTATTTCGCTGAATTACAATCAACAAGGGCACACCTAATAAAATCAGTTTCCTCGCATGATTTTAGTAAATTTAACAAAGTATATTAAAGCCTCATTGGAATTCGTTAGAGGGCTTTATTTTCGGTTTTTTTGATTTTAGGATGAAAATAAGGCTTGAATATTCCATTTTGCTTTTTTTGGCAAAATTATTGGATCTGACTCCATTTAGAAGTGCCATAAAATAATTTCGATACCCTTTAACATATTTTTCACTCAAGAGGGATATATAGAAAGCATCAAATTTCATCGGAACTATTTGTTCAATCTCAAATCCGAAGTTATGTGCAAGTTGCTTTATGGTATTTTGAGAAAAATGATAAAGATGTCGTGGAAGGTCATAAGCTGCCCAGAATTTATTATAATAATTAGCATCCCACGAATTACTATTTGGAACAGCTATAATTAATGTTCCCAATTCATTCAAAATTTGGCGGATTTTAAGCATCCTTTCATCCAGGAGATGAATATGTTCAAGAACATGCCAAAGTGTTATTACATCGAAAGATGGTTTAACTATTTTCTCTAATCCTGCTTCATCCAGTACGTTAACGTGGTTCATGCGGATTGCATATTCACGTGGTTTAGGATTTGGTTCGACTCCAGTTACATCCCAACCAAGTTCTTTGCAATATGAAATAAATTCGCCGGTTCCACAACCAATATCGAGGATCTTTCTTCCTTTTGAATGTTCCTCAACCAAATTTAGTTTTTTTCTACGGGTATAATTTCTGACTTTTGAATACAGATAATTGTGGATATTGTGGGGATGACTATCATGTGAGATGTAATCTGGAGATTCGTAGTAGAATGAAATTTCCTTTTCATCTGGACGAGGGTTTAAATATTTCAGACCACACTTTGAGCATTGCACAATTTTAAACTCTTCTTTTGTCAGAAAATAATCCTGACTCTTCAGGAATTCAAGAAAACCATTATGTTTACAAAGCGGGCATAAAGTTAAGAATTCCATAGATTACAAGTAATGATCGAAATGTTTCACGTGAAACAAATCAGCGTCCTAAAAAAACAATCAAGACGGAAATATCTGCTGGGGACACTCCACTAATCCGGGATGCTTGCCCAATCGTTCTTGGTTTAATCTTTGAGAGCTTCTCCCGTGACTCCATTGATAAGGAGGACAATTTGTGATAATTCAAATTCATTTGAAGGGGAAGATGTTCAAATTTAGATAATTTTAGGACTATCTCATGTTCTTTATTGATATATCCCTCATATTTAAGGCGGATCTCAGCCTCTTTCAATTCTTCTTCTTTGAGATTCCCAAGGGTGTCAATGAAAGACGAGAAAGATTTAATCCCATTTATCAGATCGAAAATACTCAATTGAGGCCTAAGTAGCAGGTTGGATATTTTGAACTTTTGATTGATAACCTGAGTTTCTTTTTTTTCAAGCACAGAATTAATTTCTTCAGGGAGTACACTTTCCTTCTTCACGAATTCTATTATCTTATGAATTTTTTTATATTTTTCGGAAACAATTTTCAATCTTTTAGAAGAAGCTAAACCAATTGCATTTGATAATCGGGTCAATCTTTCATCAGCATTATCCTGACGGAGAAGTAAACGGTACTCAGCCCTTGAAGTAAACATACGATATGGTTCATCCGTGCCTTTTGTAATCAAATCATCAATTAAAACACCAATGTATGCCTGTGAACGTGATAAGATAAACGCTGGCTGCATTTTGATCTTCAAATGAGCATTAATTCCGGCCATTAGGCCTTGGGCAGCAGCTTCTTCATAGCCTGTTGTCCCATTAATTTGGCCTGCAAAAAAAAGGTTTTCAACCAGCTTGGTTTCAAGTGTTGAGGTAAGCTGATACGGCGAAAAATAATCATATTCAATTGCATACCCTGGTCGAAAAAACCTGGCTTTTTTAAATCCGGGGGTTTTATGTAGTGCCTCAAATTGGATTTCTTCGGGCAATGAAGAAGAAAAGCCGTTTACATAATACTCTATGGTATTCCAGCCTTCTGGTTCAATAAATAATTGATGGTGGTCTTTTGTTGAAAAACGTTCAATTTTATCTTCGATGGAAGGACAATACCTGGGACCTCGGCCGGAAATCCTACCAGAGAACAATGGAGACCTGGAAAAACCTTTACGTAAAACTTCATGAACTTCCGGACTCGTATAAGTTAGCCAGCAGCTTTTTTGAATCTTCCCACTTGCGCGCTCTAAAAAAGAGAATTGTTCAGGGTTTTCATCACCTTTTTGTTCTTCCATTTTTGAAAAATCCAGCGATCTCCCGTCAACTCTTGGAGGAGTTCCAGTCTTCATGCGGTTTGATTCAAATCCAAATTTTTTCAGGTTTTCCGTCAACCCAATTGAAGAACTTTCTCCAAGTCTTCCTCCGCTAAATTGTCTTTCGCCAATATGAATTATGCCATTCAAAAAAGTGCCATTCGAAAGAACCACAGCTTTTGTCATGAATTCTATCCCTAAACCAGTCCGAACACCAATAACTTTCTGATTTTTCACCAAAATATCTTGAACAATATCCTGCCAGAAGTCAATGTTTTTTAACAGTTCCAACTGGGTTCTCCACTCCTCTGAGAATCGGACCCTGTCGTTCTGGGTTCTGGGGCTCCACATAGCAGGCCCTTTGGATTTGTTAAGCATCCTGAACTGTATTGTTGTTCTATCCGCAACAATTCCGGTATATCCTCCCAATGCATCAATTTCACGTACAATTTGTCCTTTGGCAATCCCACCAATAGATGGATTGCATGACATTTGCGCCATGTTCATCATATTCATTGTGATCAGAAGCACCTTTGACCCTAAATTTGCAGCAGCAGCAGCAGCTTCGCACCCCGCATGTCCGGCGCCTACTACAATGATATCATATTTAGGAAATCGTATCATGTTTCATGTGAAACAAATTGATTATAGACCTGCAAATATAAGGAAAATACAAAGTGAACGGTAGAATCAGAACGATGTTTGCTATCGGAACTCACAAGTAAAACAAGCCTAATGCTATCGTTAATAAAAGATGCTTACTAAGTACCTGTCTTAGTGTTCTCACTCGAATTGCCATTAATTCAGCTCCTTAAAAAAATCATATGTATAACGTGTGAAACATATGTATCACCCTCCTCAGTTCAACCAACAGAACAAGAATTTTGACTAGATAGAAATCTTATAAATACTGCGCGCAATATTATTATTTGCAATAAACAAATTTTAATCTTCAGACATCCAAGACTCCCGTACTGCTATTCCGATACCTTCTGAGGCTCTGGCATCTTAATAGCTCTTCCCCTTGTGCTCCCGAACTCCTAAAGTCGGGGGTGATCATTACGATATCTCTTAAAAACAACGGTAGCAATAATTGTCCTATACCGCAAATTAAAGAATTTTCTTTTTACGATAATCAATCGCTTACACCCTGAAATTGAACGATAGATATCGGAAGAATGAATATGAGTATACCACCAAAAATTTTGTAGAACCAAACAAATTTTAGTGGCACAAACTGACAATAACACTACTGTTGTGCTGATTTTCAATTAATTACAAAAACAAAGTGTCAAACCCGGGATTTAGTTATCAAGCAATATATTGTATATGATGGATGGTTGACATTTTGGTAATCCGTAATTAATCAGCAGTGATTGTATTTGTTCCAAAAATTTTTGATCCAGTGAATAAGGATAGGTAAGAAAAATAGGATTCCAAGAATCGCCAACAATAATGCCAGGATCGCAAGAAGCATCACTTGTCCATCATTGGCACCACCTGTTCCGGCAAATGCCGGCCCACACAAAAAATTGAACAATGTGAGGAATAAACTGAATAGAAAAATTTTGTTTTTCTTCATGGTCTCATATTTGATAATACCAAATATACAAAATTTTAGTGAACAGTAAATAATGAGAAAGGGAACAAAGAATAGACAATAGTGAACAATCGATTGATCAGCTCCCAGTAAACAGGATTAAAATTCATCTGGCATGACTTTCATCTGCTCATATGTAAAGACGGGACCGTCTTTACATACATATGTGCTTCCAATGTTGCACCTGCCGCACTTTCCAAGCCCGCATTGCATTCTCATTTCCAGAGTGGTAATGATATCGCGATCTGCAAAACCAAGCTTCACCAGCGATTGAAGTGTATATTTTATCATGATTGGAGGACCACAGGTGATCACCTTGGTATTTTTTACCTCAGGTTTTACAACTTCTTCGAGAATTTTTGGAACCACACCTACATTTGCTTTCCATGTATCTTCAGCACGGTCGACCGTCAGAATAACCTTCAAGGAGGGGTCTATTTTCCATTCTTCAATTTCCTCTTTAAAGCAAAGATCTCCGGAAGTCCGAGCGCCATAAAGTATCGTGAAATCCTTGAAATCTTTCCGGTTATCGATGCAATACTGGATCAGAGAACGTAATGGCGCGAGACCAATGCCTCCACCCACAAACAACAGGTTCTTTCCTTTGATCTCCTCCAATGGAAACCAATTACCAAAAGGGCCACGTATTCCTACATCCATTCCCTCTTCCAGGCTATTATGGATTTCAGCAGTTACAACTCCGGCGCGTTTGATGGAACAATCAAAATAGCCCTTACGTGTAGCTGACGAGGAAATACAGAATGTGCATTCACCATGACCCAGCAATGAAAACTCGACAAACTGTCCGGGGAACCAGTTAAAGGATTCCATCAGTGCAGGATCTTTCATTTTTAACCGGTAAGTCCGGATATCGGCGGTTTCATCGATGATTTTCTCGATTGTGCAAATTGCAGGTACTAACAGTTGTTCCATTTTCTAATTTTTTTGCCCGACCCCCAAGGGGCTGACTAAAAAGATTTTTTAATTTTCTCGCAGAGGCTCGCTGATGAATCGCAGAGTTTCGCAGAAGATTTATAATATGAATTGTTACTCTGCGTAACTTTGCGAAA